>JAGPCH010000394.1 GCA_018058125.1 Ignavibacteria bacterium
ATTCAGTACTGTTAATTGAGATTTGCATAGCTCTGACTATAATTTTGTTTTTTTTATCAGGCCAGTTTATTAAATTGATTTACACTGACAAGTTTATGGATTCGGTACTGATCCTTCAGATACTTTCATTTTCACTGACGGGTCTTGCTTTGAATAATCTGACAGGCATTATGCTTAACGGTATTGGATTATTTAAACAGAATATGATAGTTACTTTCACAGGTCTTATATTAAATGTAATTTTGAACATTCTGTTTATTCCGGTTTATGGAATAATTGCTTCAGCGTTGATTACAATAGTTACGGAATATTTTATCTTCGCAGGTGGATATTTCTATCTGCACAAATTTTATAAAAAAGCATAAGCTGTTTTACCATGAGTACATCTAACTGGCAGAATATTTCATATAATATTGATCTTGTTAAGAAACTTGATCCGAAAAGAATACTTGATATCGGAGTTGGTTTTGGCAGATGGGGAATGCTTTTCCGTGAATTTCTCGAGGTCTGGGGTGACAATAATTTCAAAGGAAAATGGTCCAGGGTAATTGACGGCGTTGAGATCTTTCCGGATTACATACTTCCCTTCCATGCATTTTTCTATGATACTATTTTCGTCGAAGATGCTATTGATTTTATTAAAGAGACAGACAGTACTTACGATCTGATAAACTGCGGGGATGTCATCGAGCATTTTTCCAAACCGGAAGCGTTTGAATTCATTCAAACATGTTTAGCTAAATCAAGATATCTTCTTATCAATATTCCCATCGGAAGCAACTGGGAGCAAGGTCCTGTAAACAACAATGAACATGAAAGGCACTTAAGCGTATGGGAGATTTCCGATTTTAAAAAGTACAGCAATAAACTTATAAAAAAATTCAGAGACGTGGAGCTAAGAGAGTATGCGGTAGTATTGCTTTCTAAAGATAAGATAAACCTCAATGAAGCATACGGAAAGCATTTTAAGAAAAAAAACATTCTGAAAAACAAGCTTGGCTTGAAGAAACTTGTCAGCAGAATTGAAAAAAAATAATCTGTCAGTTTTAAATTACTTTAAATGAAAATATTATTTGCAGGCAGCTATAATGATAAAGATACTTTTACCGGTCCTGAGAAAGTTGCCCGCAGAATTTTCGATTCATTCTCCGGAAATTCCCCGGAATATCAAACTACATTCATATCATATTTCTCTGACGGCAATATATATGGAATTTTTAAAAAACTTTTCGGACAGGATTTCATAAGTTCAGAAGGAAATGGCAATATTCTCCGTCTCGGAATATTCCGGATGTTTTTATTCGCTTTAAAGTACAGACCTGATGTAATTCATATAATCAATTTTGAGAGATTTCCGGTTTTACTGTATATTTTCAGATTATTCAGCAAAGTTAAGATCGTTTACAATGTTCATGGCATAGCCGCATTTGAAGACAGTACTAACAATAAAGCATCCCAAAATTTAAAATCCAAAGACAGGTTTTGTGAAAAGATATATTTCAGATATTCGGACACTTTGATATTTCTTTCCGAATTGTCCAAGACAACAGCCCGGAAATTTTATGACTTTGATGATTCCAAAGCAGTAATAATCCCGAATGGGATAGATAAGGAATTTTATGAAGCCGGGAAAGCAGCAAAGCCAAAATCCGAAAGAACATTAAAGATAGTGTTCATTGGAGAAATTTTGAAAAAAGAGAAAGGGTTTACAGAATTAATTTCAGCACTATTTAAAATTGATTTTAGCATTGAGCTGTTTGCAATCAGTGATTCATCTCCTGATTCTATTTTACTAAGTGAAATAAATGATAGCAGTAATATAAATTTTCATCTTACAGACAAAATGGATACAGAAAAGTATGCAGAGTTTCTTTCCAATAAAGACATATACATTTCTCCGAGTACTTATGAACAGTTTTCCATAGCCGCTGTCGAATCAATGGCTGCCGGTCTTGTGCCTGTTGTATCTGTCGAGACTGGTATGAATACTTATATTGATAATGGAGTTAATGGGATTGTTTACAATAATGAAACTGAACTTATCAGCATTTTAAACAAATTGAATTACGACAGAGATTCTATATTCAATATTTCAGAAAAAGCTAAGTTGATCTATAATGAGCTGAACACAGAAAAAATATTTCAGAAATACAAAAATGTGTACAAATGAATATTCTGTATCTTGCTGACGAACTGAATTATGCCGATGGTGTATCGACCCATCTTTTTTATTTACTCCGGGGAATTATAAAAAACAAAAACATAAGAATATCCTTAATGTGCAGCGGAGGCGATGCAATTGAAAAATTCAAAGAAGCAGGTATAGAAGTAATTGTAAATGAAAACTTTAATCACAGGACAAGATCAGTTAAAGGATTTCTTTCAGCTTTAAAATCTGTATCCGGTCATTGCATAGACAGAGATGTTAACATGATTCATTCTCATAATCATTATAATGCTAACATAGCATCAGCATCTTTAAAGATCAGGTTGAATAAAAAGGTGAAAACAGTTCAGACAGTTCATGGAATAATCCCCGATACCGGAAAGCTGAATCATTTAAATGCACAGTCTTATGTAGCCGTAAATGATCACGTGTATCAGCACCTTGCGAAAAAGATCCTCAAGGAAGACAAAATCAGTTTAATTTATAACGGAATAGATTTCAGAGATTCAAAAATAAAATCATATAATGACCGGTTAAAATTTATCTCTGCAGGAAGACTTGAGGAAGGAAAGAATACCGGACTTTTTATCAAAGCAGTAAGTATGTTATCCGAAACTGAAAGAAGCAAAGCTGAATTTATAATAGCCGGTGAAGGAAACAAATCAGATGAGCTCAGAGAAGCGGATAAAAATCTGAGTACTGGAATTAAGTTTACAGGTTTGATAAAAGATCTCAGAACATATTTTGAAAATTGTGATGTATTCGTAATGACCTCAGGAAGCGAAGGACTTCCAATGTCAATACTGGAGGCAGC
>JAGPCH010000395.1 GCA_018058125.1 Ignavibacteria bacterium
GAGAAATCCGCATCATTTAAGATATGTATCCAATGCAGCTCCTGCTGATCAAAAAATGCTGGATCTTATTAAAGATTATGTCTTAAGATTGAATAATGCTTTAGGATATGATTTCAATACAGTAGAGTTTGCAGTAAGAGATGGCATACCATATGCAATAGATTTCTGTAATCCTGCACCGGATGCAGATGTTAACTCTGTCGGTCAGGAAAATTTTGACTGGGTAGTGGAAGCTGCAGCTAACATGGCCATCAACAGAGCAAAGAATCACAAAGAAGGTTTAAATAATCTTACGTGGGGAAATTTCATTAAGAATTTTTCCGCAGGCGGATCTTTGAGTGAAGTTGAATCTGATACAAGTGAAACAAAAAAAAAAGCTGAATCTAAAAACGGTTCGGTAGAAAAGAAGGCTAAGACAGTAAAAGCAAAAGCCAAAACGAAAAAAGAAAAATCTAAATAAATTATTTTGCTGGAAAATCAGGAAACATATACCTTAGGGATCGAAGAAGAGTTTATGATAATCGATCCCGTATCCCGGGAGCTGCAGTCACATATTCAGACGATTTTTGATGAAGGAAAACTATTACTGAAGGAAAATTTCAAACCCGAGATGCATGCTTCTGTTATTGAGACAGGAACTAACATATGCAAGAATATACAGGAAGCCCGCGCTGAAGTTGTAAATCTCAGAAGTTCACTAGCCATGCTCGCAGATCATCACGGTCTGAGGGTAGCTGCTTCGGGTACGCATCCGTTCTCACACTGGCGTGATCAGCGGATCACGGATCATCCGAGATATACTGAGATCATAAATGAAATGCAGGAGACTGCAAGAGCCAATCTTATCTTCGGGATGCATGTTCATGTCGGTATTGCTAACCGTGAAATAGGTATTCATATAATGAATGCGGCAAGATATTTCCTTCCGCACATTTTTGCTTTATCTACGAATTCTCCTTTCTGGCTTGGTCGTGATACGGGTTTTAAATCATACAGAGTAAAAGTTTTTGACAAATTTCCGAGAACGGGTATTCCTGATTATTTTACCAGTCTAGCTGAATATGATAATTTTATTAACCTTCTCATCAAGACAAACTGCATAGATAATGCAAAGAAGGTCTGGTGGGATATCAGAGCACATCCTTTCTTTAACACAATTGAATTCAGGATCTGCGATGTACAGATGCGAATTGATGAAACAATAGCACTTGCGGCATTGATACAGGCAGTTGTGGTAAAACTCCACAAACTTATTCAGCAGAACCTTGGATTCAGGATCTATGAAAGAGCTCTTATGATGGAAAATAAGTGGAGAGCTTCGAGATACGGGATAAGCGGAAAGCTTATAGATTTCGGAAAGCAAACTGAAGTGCCATTTACTGAACTTGTAAGAGAGTTGCTGGAGTTTATTGATGACGTAGTAGACGAACTTGGAAGCCGTGAGGAGATCAATTATATTTTCAGAATGCTTGAAAACGGAACCGGCGCTGACAGACAGCTAAAGGTCTTCGAAGAAAGCGGACAGAATTATGAAAAACTTGTTGACTATATAGTAGATGAAACGAATCTGGGACTGACTTATACACCTTCAAAAATCATAGCGGAAACAATAAATGATGAAAATCCGGATGTAAATATTATTTCAATTCTGACATCAGAGACCATCAAATCACAAGAAAATAAAGATAAAATGATAATATCCGATAAGACTAAAACAGGAATAAAACCGAAGAAAACAATAACTGTAGAAAAAATTGCTTCCAAAAAAACAACAAATACAAAAAAGAAAATCACCCCTTCTATTAAAAAAACAAAATCCATTAAACAAAAAAATACAAATAGAAAATGAAAAATTCTTTTATAACTGAGATTGATTTTGACAAAGAATTGAGTATCGGCGCTGAGAAAGCCATCAATTCATGTCTCAGGCTAAAACCTGAAGAAAGAATTACAATTATAACAGATAATGATTCGCTTGAAATAGCTACGTCAATTGTCAGTGAAGTTAAAAAAGTCGGTTCTGATTACAGCCTTATGGTGATAGAAGATTACGTTGCAAGACCAACTCCAAATATGCCTAAGCCGATACTTGAGGATCTTGCTAAATCACAGGTCAGTATATTTTGCGCACAGGCGCAGACAGGTGAACTAAGCTCGCGAATTCAAATGACTGCTGTTGTAAACAGACAAAAGATCCGGCACGGACATATGGTTAATATCAGCAAGAGGATCATGAAGGAAGCAATGAGAGCGGATTTTCTTGAAATAGATGCGCTGAGTCAGAAACTTATTGAAAAAGCCAGAAAAGCAAGATATATTAAATGTAAATCAAAAGGCGGAACTGATGTAGTAGCAGAGTTTTCACATAAATTAAACTGGCTTAAAACAAGCGGTATAATCTCAGTGGATAAATGGGGTAATCTTCCCGGCGGCGAGATATTTACTTCGCCATTGAATGTGGAAGGACTTTTTGTCGTTGACGGCGTAGTTGGCGATTATCTTTGTCCAAAATACGGCGATCTGAAAGAAACTCCTCTTTTTATTGAAATTGAAGATTCGAGGATTAAGAAACTTACATGTGACAATACAGCTTTGCTAGATGAATTTACTGCATATACAATGACAGATGAAAACAGTAACAGAGTCGGTGAGTTTGCAATCGGTACAAACATTGCTATCTCAAAAGTAATCGGAGAGATACTTCAGGATGAAAAACTGCCGAGCATTCACATGGCTTTCGGTCATCCGTATTCAGAACACACAGGAGCTGACTGGGTTTCTACAACTCATATTGACTGCGTTGGTATTGACATGGATATCTGGCTTGAAGATGAAAAAGTGATGGATTGCGGAAAGTTCTTGATATAGTGGGTATTGAGTATTGAGTATTGGGTATTGGGTATTAGGTATTAGGTATTAGGTATTGAGTATTGAGTATTGAGTATTGAGTATTGAGTATTGAGTATTGAGTATTGAGT
>JAGPCH010000396.1 GCA_018058125.1 Ignavibacteria bacterium
AAACTTTGAATATGTAATAATCGGAGTAATAATTTTATCATTAGTACCTGTTGTGGTTGGTTATCTTCGACATAGAAAAGAAAGCAAGCTAAGTTCAGAGAATTAATAAAAACTATTCTTCCGGTAATGATTCTGACTCACTGATCTGTCTTGCTTTTTTTACATTAAGATTTTCTTTAAGGAAAAATACCGCACCGACTATTACTAAACCCAGCAATCCAAGTAAATGATTTACTGTAGCAAACCCGAATGCGGATTCTTTGTCAACTCCAAAAATATTTACCAGAGTTGCGGTGCAAAACAAATGATAAATCCCGGCAGAATTAGCCGGTAAAGGAATAGTCATTGCAAATGTTGCCATTGTCAGAACAAGATTTGCATCAAAAAAAGTAATGTCAATATTAAATGCCAGTAAAGTCAGATATGTACCGGCAATGTATGATACCCACATCAAGACAGATAGAATGATTATCTGAAAATAATATTTAGGATACCTGATAAAAAGAAAACCATTTATCAGGGAAACAAATACATTGTGAACTTTCTGATGAAATTTTTCGGGAAGTAATTTCATTGTAATTTTTTCTATGATTCGTTCTGATCTTTCGAGATTGAATATCATTAAGATTCCGATTATTACCAGCACCAAAGTTACAATGGAAGTATAAATTGAAATGGATTCCAGATTATATTCTTCAAATGCTGCAGAGAGTTTATCCTTATAAAACAGCATGCAAATTCCAAATGATATAAGTAAACTTAACAGATCAAAAACTCTTTCGACAAGTATAGTTCCGAATGCTGAAGCTTTGGAAATTTTCTCTTTATTAGCCAAAAGTACCGGTCTGTAAACTTCACCTGCCCTGGGAATAATACTGTTCATCATATAACCGATCATCATGGAAGAAAAAAGGATACCGATTCCAATGTTTTCCTTTAACGGATCCAAAAAATATCTCCATCTAATAGCACGAAAATACCCGCCCAGCATTATCCCAACAAAAGCTCCAAATATGGCATATAAATAATTTGCATTTTTCAATACGACAAAAAGTTCATTAAAATCATTTCCCCTGAATGCAAGATACAGGAAAAACAATGTTAGTGAAGTAAGTATTACTACTTTTAATATCTTTTTGTAATGTATATTCAATTGAAAAAAAAAGTTAAACACAGAATAAAAAAATGTGTTTAACTTTGTATAAGTAAAATTAATTTTAAATTATCTGAGATCTATAACTTCAACACCTTCAGGTGGAGTAAAGCTGAATTTTGAAGGACTTAATCCTGTATCCAAAGAAATATTTTTCAGAGAATAGGTATTTGATGATTCATTTGTAACAATGTTGATCTTTCTTATCAGATCTTCATTCTTATCCACCCATAGCTTTGCAGACTTTACAGAACCACCGCTTCTTGGTGTTAATTTTATAATATAACAATCAACTCCTCCTACATTCTCTTCACCGTCAAGATCTGAATAAAAATTTTCGGGATAGCTAAATAAAAATTTATTTGGGGAGAACGAGTTTCCGTCATCTTTATAGTTATCTATCACAACTTGTTTTCTTCTGGGAGAATATGACCAGGAAGTTTTACCGTCGGTAATAATTACCTGCCCTCCAGCTTCTATTCGGTATTTATCTGCTTTCTTAATATAAATAACACCGGAAGAAGAATTAGCTTTTCCGCCTGAACTTTTTAGAGTCTGTGTGAATGTTGCTTTTGCATCAGTAATATTCTCATATTTGGACTGAACTTTTTTAATTATTTCCTGAGCATCCTGCGCATAGGAAACTGAATTAACTAATATTACTGAAAAAATTACTAAATATTTTAGGGTTTTCATTATAAGATTTTATTAATATGTAAAATACTCAATTACTTTATCCTTTTCAATTTAATTTTAAATAATAAATATTACATTCAACTTCTTAAAATGTTCGCAGCGCTTAAAAAAATAAACAAATCTCCGGATTCTGCGTTTTCTAAACCCATTCTATAGATTTTCTTGTATAGGGATTTTCAACATCTCCGGTATTTACGGTTCCCGCCGGTTCAAACAACAGAACATGTACTTCTTCATCAGCCCTTGGCCTATGTTCTGTTTCTTTAGGAACAACAATAATATCCCCTTCCCCCAGTAAAACAGTTTTGTCCCTGAAATCCATATGAAATTTTCCTTTTATTACTAAAAACATTTCATCCTCGTTTTTATGAGAATGCCAAACAAATTCACCCTGAAATTTTGCAACTTTAACATATTGACCATTCAATTCTGCTATTATCTTCGGATTGAAATGATCCGGAATTTTTTTTAGTTTTTCATTTAAATTAATTACTTCCATTAGTTAAAAATTTATTATAAAATTACCTCTGTCCTGGCTTTTTGGAAACAAATCTTTCAATTTTCTTTCCCTGAAATCGAAAATTGATTCCACTTTTTTTTCAACAAATAGTTTGTGTGGAATTATTTCAAATATCCCTCCGGGTGAAAGATACTCAACCTTGTCTATCATTATTGTTTTACCTTCAAACTCTTTAAATCTATGTTCATGAATCCATAATTTATACGGACCTTTGATCTGAGTATCTTCAAAGCAAAACGGAGGTTCCCATTTTGTTATTTCTGTTTTCCAGTTGAAATCGATTCCGTTTAGTTTAATCTTGTAGTTAATTATAGCACCCACTTTCATCTCTACCGGTAATTTAGTAATTATTTTAAATCCTAATTCCGGAGGTGTTATCAGATTCAGGTTTTCAGCATTACTAAAAAAATCAAATACTTTGGTGATATTTTCATTGATTACTGACTCCCTTTTTAAAATATGATATTTCAATTTCTTCAGAATTTTTTTTTTGTTTACAGTTCACATCATTTTACCCTGGTAATCTTCAGCCATATTCTCTCATGCAAATAAAAAAGGAACATTTTAGTAAACACTTCAGTAATTCCTATTTCAAGAGCTCTGCTGTAA
>JAGPCH010000023.1 GCA_018058125.1 Ignavibacteria bacterium
GTCTTTAGAAGTTCGAATCTTCTACGGGGTACAGGAAAATGAAAACGCTGTTATACAAATATTGAATTGCGTTTTTGTATCAACCGAAACAAATACTTTAAGGGGAAGCATTTGTGGCTAAAGACATTAAGTTAACGAACTTTTCGGTGTATTTTTGGAGTCATAAATTTTTGAATTGGGATTATATCTTTTCGATCTTTTTATCAGTCAGGTCTGATAAGTATAGGATTTTATTTCAATAAATTTTTAGCTCTTCAAATTTTTCAACATAATTCATTTTATTTTCTTCAATTAATTCTGTGCAATAATCTATAATTGATTTAACACTTACTGAATGATTGACTTTGTATTCTGTCTTGCTGTTATTGTTCTCTTCCTATAGCTCATCTTCTGTCTTACAACATTTCGTGCTTTCTGTTTCGATTTAAATAACATCTAACTTTTCAAGTACAGTTATCATTTGTATACGGGACAGCTATGGTTTTTTAAGATAAAAAGATAACAGATGAGAAGCAGATATTACTTAATGAAGAAATATTTTTACGTCAGTACTAAACCCGGATATAATCATTCTCAGTGTGCATTGTTTTCCAATTGGAAAATTAAAACGCAATAATACCGGAATTGATAGAAGCACAAATTTTTTTGTATTAAAATAAATTTTTAAAATCAATATCTTGATCAAACTTAAAAACTCAAATAAATTCAATGAATGAGACAAAAGAATCTAAAGCTGATTTAAAAGATATGATACATATCCCCGGCGGAAAGTTCATGATGGGATCGGATAAATTTTATCCTGAAGAAAAACCCGAACATGAAGTGACAGTCGATGGATTTATGATGGATAAATATTTAGTAACAAACGAGCAATATGAAAAATTTGTAAATGAAACAGGATATGTAACTATAGCGGAAAGACCTCTTTTGCCTGAAGATTATCCTACTGTAGATCCTGCTTTGCTGATACCCGGCGCGCTGGTATTTCAGAAGTCACAGGGTCCGGTAAATCTTAATGACTATCACAACTGGTGGGCATGGGTGCCAGGTACAAGCTGGAAGCATCCGAAAGGACCTGAGAGTTCGCTATCGGGAAAAGAAAAATATCCAGTAGTTCATATTGCTTTTGAAGATGCGGAATCTTACACAAAATGGATCGGGAAGGAACTTCCATCCGAAGCCGAATGGGAATTTGCAGCACGTGGCGGTCTTGATGGAAAGAATTTTATATGGGGCGATACGGATGTTCAATATACTGCGCCGCAGGCTAATACCTGGCAGGGCGAGTTTCCATATCAGAATTTACTGGTAGACGAGTATGAAGGCACTTCTCCTGTCGGAGCCTTTGCACCTAATGGTTACGGTCTTTATGACATGGCAGGAAATGTCTGGGAATGGACAGATGACTGGTATGTCGCAAATCTTGATGAAAGCGCTGATGAATTTAAATCGTGCTGCACTCCTGCTGTGAATCCGAGAGTTCATTCACCGGGCGGAAGCTTTGATGTCAGACAGCCGCAGATAAAGATCCCAAGGAAAGTTGTAAAGGGCGGTTCGCATTTATGCGCTCCGAATTACTGTCTGAGATACAGACCTGCAGCGAGACAGCCGCAGATGATAGATACAGGCATGAGTCATATCGGATTCAGATGCATTGTGAGAAACAGCAAATAAACAGGTGAGTTTAATTCAAATTACATATTACAAATTGAGCCATCAAATTGGTTAAAACATTTAAACAATCATGAAAAAAACATTTTTAGTAATACTCATATTAGTCTTATCATTATCCTCATGTGGAAAAAAAGAAGATTCAACAAAGGTAAAAGATGAAAAATCAACAAATCAGGCAGACGCTACCAAAACATTAGCGAAAGATGCTTATATATATGCATACCCGATGGTGCAAATGTACGGAATAATTTATGCTTATAATGTCAATGTGAAGGACCCCGGATACAAAGGACCATTCAATAAAATTGCGAATGTACCGAGAGTATTTACACCGGCAGATAAAGCAATAGTTACGCCTAATTCGGATACGCCTTATTCATTTCTGACAATGGATCTAAGAGCCGAACCAATAGTAATAACTGTTCCTGAAATTCAGAAAGACAGATATTATTCCATTATGTTTTTGGATCTTTATACATACATATATGATGTAGTCGGAAGCCGTACAACCGGAAATGGAGCGGGTAAATTTATGGTAGTTGGTCCTGACTGGAAAGGCGAGAAGCCCGAAGGTATAGATAAAATTTTAAAATGCGATACTCAATTTTCAATGGCAGTTTTCAGAACACAGCTCTTTAATCCTGCCGATATCAAAAATGTGATAAAGATACAGGACCAGTATAAAGCTGAGCCGTTAAGCGCTTATCTTAAAACCTCACCTCCTCCTGCACCTCCGGCAATTGAGTGGCCTGCATTTGATCCAAAAGTAGCTGAAAGAGAAGGGATGCTTTCTTATCTGAATTTCATTCTTCAATTCTGCCCTGTAGTTCCTTCTGAAACAAAAATCAGAGCTGATTTTGAAAAGATCGGAATCATTCCGGGAAAACCATTTAATGAAAGTACAAAGGATTTTCCTGAAATTTCAGCAGGATATACTGTAGCAATGAATACAATGGAAGAAGCGATAAAGAAAGATCTTAAGGATCAAGTTTCATCAGGCGAATTTTTTGGTTCGAGAGAATATTTAGGAAATAATTATATGAACAGGGCTATCGGCGCAAAGCTGGGAATAGGCGGATTGATAAAGGAAGAAGCTGAATATTTTCCGTATCAGGCGGATGGAAGCGGACAGCCTATAAATACAGCCGTTAATAATTATGAGGTAACTTTTAAGAAAGGTGAATTCCCTCCGGTAAATGCATTCTGGTCTTTTACAATGTATGACCAAAAAACCCAGTTACTGATTGAAAATCCGATCAACAGGTATATTATTAATTCTCCGATGCTGCCTCAACTGAAACTGAATGCTGACAGTTCGCTGACAATATATATTCAGAAAGATTCGCCGGGAAAAGATAAAGAATCAAACTGGCTGCCTGCTCCGAACGGTGATGCTTATGTAGTGCTTAGATGTTACTGGCCGAAGGAAGCAATATTAAACGGGACATGGAAATCTCCGTTAATTACTATAGTTAAGTAATAAATTATAGCATTAATTCTAACAGACTGATCAGTTTTAAACGGCTATCAGTCTGTTTTTTTTTATATAATTTCTTAAATGTTCAAAATTTAAAATTATGAAAAAAATAAAATACATTTTTACATTTACAATTTTTTTGTTAATATCAGTTGGGTCTGTAAAAGCACAGGGATTTGATACGCTTAAGGGAGCTTCACCGTTTACTGCAGGACATTATGTGCCGGGTATATGGGATATCAGAGATTACGCAACGCCTGCTCCGGGATTTTATATACTGGATTACAATCTGTTTCTCAGCGGAAAAAAATTCTTCGACAGTGACGGGAATCAGGTAACGGAGATTGTCCGGTCTAACAGTACTACTACTCTGGATATTGATGTAAGCGGATATGTCAACATTCCGACATTTTTTTATGCATCAGATTTTAAAATATTAGGCGGAACTTATATTGCAGGAATAACTCCTCCTTACAGTACTGTAAACATGGATTTTGCATATGATGCCATTGCTACTGTTCTGAGAGATACATTAACCAAATCAGAAACTATAACGGGAAATATTAGCGGATTCAGCGATATGACATTCCTTCCTTTTGGATTAAGCTGGGCTTCGGATATTTTAAATCTTACAGTTGCTTATTCACTTACAGCTCCAACAGGAAGTTACACTCCCGGCGGAAGTGACAATGTAGGATATGGATACTGGACTAATATGTTCCAGGCATTCGGATATATTTATCCGATGAAAATTAAAGGAAAGCCAAGTCAGGCAATGGCAATAATGGGATCATTGACTTATGAGATCAACAGTAAAATTAAAGATGTGAATGTCGCACCCGGAAACAGGCTTACAGTTGAATACGGAATTAGTCAGTATTTAAGCCCGGGATTTGAAGTTGGATTCATGGGTGGTAATAATTTTCAGATCACAGATGATAAGGGAAGTGATGTCTGGTGGAATGCTTCAGTACTTGATCAGATGGGGTATATAGGATTTCAGGTTGCAGGCTGGCCGGTAGCAAATAAACTTTACACCTCGGTTAAATACAATATTGAATACGGGTTAAGACAAAGATTAAAACAGGATATGATCTTACTGAATATTATTTATGCTCCGGGATGGCTGTCCGGTAAATAAGTTTGTAAAGGTTGTAAAGTTTTTAAAATTTGTAAAATGAATTTTAAGTTAAACTTCCTTTACAAACTTTAAAAATTTTATGAACTTTATGAACTCACTCCAACCCTAATGCTTTTTCTTCCTTCGACTCTTCTCTGTAAATTAATTTTAAAACAGCAAGTCCGAGTGCAAATCCAATAGCTATTACAAACGAAATTATAATAACCATAGCGGTATTGGCTGCTAAATCTGTTGCAGCTTTCGAAAGATCATCTCCGCTTAAAGTAGTAACTTTTCTAAGATCGTTTAGCATGCTGAACATTGAAACCGAAGCCCATTGAGGAAGCACTGCACATATCAGAACTATGGGCGGTACCTTCTGACTTCGGATCATCAAACCGGCTAACAATACTATAATAAAAGCTGCAACCAATGTAGCCCAGTTGACACTAAGACCTGCATTCTGCAAAAAGTCTCTTGTGAGTACACCTGTAAATCCGCAGATGAAAGTCGGTATGATGTATTTAAAAGGAGTTGAATTTAATATACACATACATGTCGCGAAAAATGCTGACCACATGCCGATTGTTAATATATCCTGAATATTCATATTTAATTTTTCTGAGTGATTAAATTTTTATAAAGGTATAAGCTATTAAAATTACAAACGCCAAAATTACAAATAAGAAAAAGGCATTTAACATTCTCTGCAGTCCAATAAAAATATATCTCTGTTTTGTAAAATCCACGAAGCCATTTATCATAAGAAGTCCGGGTACAAGATAGATCAGACAGGCAATCAGCGTCGGTACATCAGCTTCTCCTATGCCAAGATGGAGAAAAACACTGGTGATCCCGGCAGATATTAAACCGCAAATAAATGTAGTATGACTGTCCCTGAAATCTTTTTTCTGAAGTTGAATTCTGATAGTTTGTCCAATTACTGCCGCTAAAAATACCACTAATACACTCTCTATTTTTCCATGATGAAAAAGTGAGTAAAAGGCTGCAGCCAATCCGGCTACTAAAATAAAAACAAAATGGGAATGTATCGGAGGTGCTTGCGAAAGTGATTTTAATCCGGCATCAACTTCTGAAATAGGTATTTTACCATCTCTGACTTTTTCAGAAAGTTCTATCACATTTGAAACGGCTGTAAGACTTGTTCCTACCGGTCCCACTGATTTTAAAAATGTTTTTGTAATACCGTTATCATTATAGCTGATGACAATATTGTCAAGTCTCCACATTATATCAATATCGGTTATCTGAACTTTCCCGATGATGTTACGGAAAGTCCTGTCTGCCATAGTAGTGGATCCTCCGAGATGAAGAACCTGCTGAGCCGCATTGATAGCGGTTTCAATTGATTTGTTTAAATCTGTGCCTGTTTGAATATCCGGTGACATATAAATAAATTTGCTTTTGTATTTTACTGATCTTTTTAAGTAGTGTGTAAATTAAGTTTAAATAATTTTAATTAATATGAATAAAACCAAATAGCCGAAACTTGATTTTTATAAAGCTAATGGTCTGAAATTAAATTAATATCCGGAATTATAAAAATTGTTTCAGATCAAAAATATTCTTTCACAATAACAATTTAAGCTATATTTAAAAATTAAATTACAGAGTAATTCATTTAATGTTTTCAGTTATTTTTAAATAATGTAATCCTTATTTTCCGTAAAAATTAAAATACGTTAAAAATCATTATTTAATAATCTATTATGCAGGACCAATTACAGAAAGATCAGCAACAGTTTGAAAGTGAATTAAAGGTATCCGATAAATTAGCTATCGGCAGAACCGAACTTGCTCAGGAAAGAACATTGATGGCTACAGTAAGAACTTCTGTATCTCTGATCAGTTTCGGATTTACTATAGCAAAGTTTTTTCAGGATCTTAAGACAATGAAAATTCTTGGAGATGGAACTAATGTACCGTCAAGCAGGATTGGTCTTTGGCTTGTTATCATAGGTACTCTTTACATTATAGCATCATCAATTCAACATAGGTTGGTATTGAAATCCCTCCACTATGAAGGAGAAAAAAAAAGAATATCATTTACTTTTATATTAGCTGTTCTTGTAGCGCTGCTGGGTGTCAGTCTGACAGTATCTTTCTATTCCGATATATTTTCTCTTGGACTGAATAAATAGCTAGTCTTTTTCTTTAGAAGGTAATTTTCTTTGCTCTGATCCAGAACAACCTGCAGAACGGAATAGTAATATTATTATCTCTGAAGATTCTGATGATCTCATATCTGATGTTACTTTTTGTCGTTTCAATTCTGAATAAATTATGACTCCAGAATAATAATTGAAAATACTAATTGAAAATCCAGTGCTGAATCTCCGAAATCATGAAATATAACAATAGGTTTATATTTTTCTCCAAAAATATATTTCCTAATAATACTGCAAATATAAATATAATTCTTCCTACAGTTAGAGAAAAATCCTAATAATGTAAAAGATCTATATTGAAAATTTTCGTTCTTGATAAACTTGATTTACTATTTATTCTGATCTCAGGTATCATTTTTAATCTGAGCATTCTGATCTTTATCATCATTTTTTACCCGGGTGACTCTGAAGGCAGGAACTTCATAATTCTTATCAAGATAGCTTGATGGAATTGTAACCATGTTCCCGTCTCTGGCAGCACGGTAATGAGGAGACAGAATCTCAATACCCGCTTCATTACAGCAGTCCTGAATATTCTGATGGAGATTTGAATATATTACAGCCTGTCTGCCGGCATCTTTGGTAAAAGCATTTATCTGATAAGAAACGTAAAAATCATCCAGACTTGTTTGCAAAACAAAAGGAGACGGTGTTTTCAGAATCATATCAGTTCTTAATGCAGCATCAATTAGCGCTTTGTGCATATTTTTCCATGGTACGTCATAACCAATTGTAACAGTAGAATGTACTATTAAACCCGGATCTTCCGGCTTTGTATTGGTTGAATAATTTATTGTGCTGCTTGATAGTACATTAGCATTAGGAACTGTAACGTCCTCATTCTTAATTGTCCTTATTCTTGTCACAAGCATTGATTTTTCAATTACATCACCTGTAACTTCACCAATCTTGACCCGGTCACCTATTTTGAACGGTCTCATATATGTAATGACAAGTCCTGCTACCATGTTCGAAATAGCATTTGAAGAACCTAATGAAAAAAGGATCCCAATAAATACTGAGACTCCCTGAAATGCAGGTGATCCGGATCCGGGCAGATAAGGAAAGATCAGAACAAACATAAAGGCGTATAAAAGGAATTTTATAATGTTGAATGTAGGAAGCGCCCAGTCTGAATGAAAGCCGCTTATACTTATATTGCCGTTCTGTATTTCATCAAAGAAATATTTAACACCTTTAAGTGCATACCGGAATATAAAATAAATGACAAAAACAGTAAATAAGTTAGGAAGATATTCAAGAATTCCTGACAAAGCCTTGCCCGCAGGAGTCATAACCCAGCCCAGTAACGTATTTGTATATGCTTTAGTTTTTGGAAAAATACTGAACAAGACAGGCAAGCTGAAATATACAACAAGTATTATAGTGATGATTTTCATTATATTTACTGCTCTTATAGCAAACTTGAGCTGATGTAGAGGAGTTAATAATTTTACATCCCGTATAGTAAATCCTTTAAAATATTTTTCTTTATTATTATGCAGATATATTTCAAGTCGTTTGAATAACTTTCTTATAGAAATTATCAACACACCCAATATCACTATTATCAGTACAACCAGGCCAATCCGCTTAAGCCAGTTGATCAAACTGTTTTCATTGCGTACTTTTTCAATTTCATTTTTAATGACTGTCAGATACTCTATGGCAAGTTGTTTGTTTTCTTTTCCAAACCAAAGAGCATCCAGATTATTGACTGTAACTATGACTGATTCATTATTGTAAATTATATCATATCCGAATTCAGATTCTACTGCCTTTAAAGAATCCGGATTAAAAAACGGATCATCATAAAGTTTTTTTATCCGCTGACTGATAGCTGCTGCTCGGTCTTTGGAATTAAAAGATCCAGTCTTTGTGTATATTAAAAAAAGAGTGTCATTGATCAATATAACCGGATAACCAACAGCATTTTTCTTCAACTTATCTATGTTTTTCAACTGATCAGCTTTGCGAAGTGAATCAATAATCGCGATCTTGTTTAGCTTTTCCTCCAGCTCAGCAGTTTTCTGATTATCTCCCCTGGCATCCTGCAGCTCTTTCTGGAGCTGAACTTTAATTAATGAATCCGTATGCTGCATCTGCTGCTGCTGTAACATCTTTGACTGAGTGACTTCGCTTAAAGAATCAGCTTTTAAAGTATCACTTATGACAGGTTCATTCTCTTCACCTGTATTTTCTTTTGAGCTGTTATCCTGAGAAAATGCAGAAATAGTCATTGCAAAAATAGCTGCAATCAACAAAGTTGTCTTAAGTTTCTTCATTTTGAATTAGTGTTTTGCTGGACATTATACCTGCCATCATAATAAGTGCAGATAATAAAATTACCTGAATGATGAGGGATTCATTTACAAAAGGAAGCTGCTTGGAAACAGGAATAGAAATAAAAAGCAAAATTGTAATCAGACCTCTGGGGGCTATAAAAAGTAACGGCTGAATATCCATTTTCCCGATCTTCAGCTGAATAAAACGAACTAAATATATAACGAAAACAATGCCTATAGCGATCAAAAGTCCGTTAGGATCCAATAGAGTAGAGGCATCTATCAAAAATCCGAATAACAGAAAGAACATTGTCCTGACAAGAAATGCTATCTCAACTACAACTTCCCGGAATCGCTGAACTTCGGTTTCAAGCTTCTCAGGGGCTAATTTTTTTATGAAAGAAAAATTTTTTAGCTCTTCAAGATTATTAAGCCATAATCCGAATATCAAAATAAATATCAACGAGGGTAAATGATAGATCTTTGAGACTGTATAGATCAAGATAACTATCATTATTATGGGAATGAACTTTACATGGTGATCAATATTTTTTATCAATAAAGCCAGCCCTATACTTGCTCCAAATGAGATAAGAAGAATACTCACAATCTGAAACAAAAAATGCCCTCCGGCAGTGATATTTATGATCTCATTTACTGTGAAAAAATTAAATATAATCACACCGAAGATATCGGACATGCTTGATTCATAAATAACGAATTCCTTGTTCTCCTTGCTGAGATATCTTACGCTTGGAATTGCAACGGCGCTGCTGATAATGCAAAATGGAATAGCGTTTATGAAGCTGTCTTTAAGACTTGCATCTGACATCTTATGAAATGCAAAACCAATCAAAAGGAACAGAACAATTATTGGGAGAATCGCTGAAAGAGATGATTTGGTCAGGACGCTTTTTTTGCTTTTGTTTATTTCAAGCTCAAGACTTCCTTCAAGTACTATAAGTATTAAACCGACTGTACCCAGAATCGGGAGTAAAGGATCCAGATCAGGAACACTGGTAATCTCGAAAAATGATATTAATTGATGAACTCCCCATCCCAATGCCAGCAATAATAAAACTGATGGTATCTTGGTGTGTTTCGAACTTAGATCAAAAGCATAAGATATCAATATCAGTATGCAGAGAGTTACTATTATGGCAGTTGTCATTCTTTAAAAAGAACTTTCGAATTATGTTTTTAATACTTAATCACTGTTTTTTTTAAGAGGATTCAAAATACTTCCGTCTCGTCTAAGAAGCAATGAATTAACTTATTTTTATGCTCTTTAAACTTTGCTGGTTGTTTGATAAGATAACAATTAAGCTGAACAAATATTAAATCATCCTCCCGTGGATTAATAACAATTAACCGATTAATAAATATTTTGACCTGAAAGCAATTCGGCTGAACCTGAGCCAAATTTCAAAACTATTATTAATATAAATATTACGATTATCTTCCCAAAAAATCTTTCTACTCCCAAGATACTGCAATTGGCGCTACAATTTTATATATATTTGAATATACATATTTCGTTAAATAAACAATTATTGTAAGAGGTTTTAAAAATAATACTCCTCCGTAAATTG
>JAGPCH010000024.1 GCA_018058125.1 Ignavibacteria bacterium
ATATTAAAACAAACATACAGGTCTTAAATTCTTCAGAGCCTGCTTCATTTAAGCTATACGCAAACTATCCAAATCCTTTTAATCCGAAAACAAAAATTAAATCTGATGTAGCAAACAAACTTGACGGAAATTTAAAAGTTACGATTTATGATATTGACGGAAAGGAGATCGGCAAGTTAGTTGATCAAAATCTTGAATCAGGAACTTACGAAGTGGAATGGGATGGGTCTGCGTTCGCTTCCGGTACATATTTCTGTAAAATGGAAACCGGGAATTTTACGGATACTATTTCTCTTGTGTTAATTAAATAGTTAAAATATTAAAACTTTAAAAATTATATACTCAAAAACATTTATTAATCATTAAAACATTAAAATGAAAATAGTTTCCATTCTAATGGGTATTGTACTTATTGTATTGATCTCTTTTTCGGTAAACGATACTACAACAAGTAACAATAACCTTTCAAATTATTATGAAGATAATAATTACAAAGAAGGCGAGATCATAGTTATGTTTAATACAGAAACAGATGCTCAGACTTTTGTAAGTAATTATGATGCAATAAATCTCACGGTAAAAGAGAAATTGGTACCGCACATGAATATATATCTTATGGAATATGATGTAACAAAATCGCAGCCTGTAGATGCGCTTATGTCTGTATTGCGAAGTGATAAAGTCGCTATAGCGCAGTTTAATCATTATGTCAAAGAGCGATCAATCCCGAATGATACAAGATTTGCAGAACAGTGGGACAAGCATAATACAGGTCAGACAGGCGGCACTGCGGATGCTGATATAGACGCTCCTGAGGCATGGGATATTACAACAGGCGGTGTTACAGCTTTAGGTGACACGATCGTTGTCGCTATAGTTGACGGCGGTCAGCAGGTCAATCATCCTGATCTTGATACCTGGGTTAACTGGCGCGAAATTCCCGGAAACGGAATTGATGATGACAATAACGGATACATAGATGATGTAAACGGATGGAATGCCTCATCAAATAACGGAACAATACCTGCCAACAATCACGGCACGCACTGCGCAGGAATTGCCGGAGCAAAAGGAAATAATAATCTCGGCGTGGCTGGTGTGAATCAGATAGTAAAGACTATGCCGATTGTAGGTTCTTCAAGTCTTGAAGCTACAGTTATTAAAGCTTACGGATATGTCTTAAAGCAAAGGATGAGATATAATCAGTCAAACGGAACCGAAGGTGCGTTTGTAGTTTCTACTAATTCATCCTTTGGTGTTGATAACGGTCAGCCGGCTAACTATCCTCTCTGGTGTGCATTCTATGATTCTCTCGGAAGAGAAGGAATCTTAAGTGCAGGCGCAGGACCGAATAATAATGTTAACATTGATGTAGTTGGTGATATACCTACGACTTGTCCGAGTAATTTTTTATTAGCAGTTACCAATACTACAAATACAGATGCTAAAAACAGCGGAGCAGGTTACGGTGTAATTAATATGGATCTTGGAGCTCCGGGAACAAGTATTTTATCTACTACTCCTTCAGGCAGTTACGGATTATCAACAGGTACATCAATGGCTACTCCTCAGGTAGCAGGAGCTGTAGGTCTTCTTCATGCAGGCGCAAGCAGCATATTTATTAACCTTATGAAAAATGATCCCGATTCGGCAGCATTATTATTCAAACAATTTATAATGTCGAGCGTTGATACTATTCCATCTCTTGCAGGAATAACTGTTTCAAACGGAAGACTCAATGTAAACAAGTTACTGAAAAAAGCAGCTGTCACTAATGTTCCTGTTCTGAATCCTTTTCAGGTCAGAACCCCGGCAGCAGGGTCAAGACTTACTTCATTACCAAACGGAACAACGCTATATACCATTACATGGGACACTTCCGCTACAGGCGCAACTTACAGATTTATATTCGGAAGTCCTAATACATCAACAAGGATGATATCAATAGCTTCAGGAACGAATTCATTAACTTTATCATCAGGACAGCTTGATAATATTCTTGCCGGGCTTGGTTTAAATACCGGTGATTCACTTGTCGGACAGTGGGATGTCTGGACTTACAGACAGCTTCCGTTAAATGATTCATTGAAAGCAAGTAACGGTCCGAGATCAATTACATTAAAAAGAGATCGACCGAGTCTGACAGGATTTAATTTATTATCACCTCCTATTGAAACGACCATCACTACATCAGTTTTTAATTCTTCAGTTATTAACTTTAACTGGTCGCATTCAGGAGAAGGCACAACTTATAAGTTTAAATTCGGCAGTCCTTTACTATCAAATTTAAAATTAACTTTACAGTCAAACAACTCCGGGAATGATACTGTCCTGTCAGTTGTAAATAGTTCACTCGATGGTATGCTTCACGGATTCGGTCTTAATGCCGGAGATTCACTATCCGGTCAGTGGGCAGTCTGGGCATATAACGGAATAGACTCTGTAATGTCAAATCATGTCTTTGCCATGACCTTAAAAAGACAATCAAAAGGCAATGTGATGATAGTTTATGATTCTACTTCTACAGGAGGCAGAACATCACGTGACTCTGTAATTGCCAATCTGAATACTATGTCAGTTACATATGATCTTTATAACCGAAAAGGTAATACAGGAACTGAGTCTGTTTCCTTCATTGGATATAAAAGAGTTATTCTGTTAGGCGAAGGAACGTCAGTCATGTCAAATGTGATAAAAGATTCATTGAAGGCTTATCTGAATTCAGGAGGCACATCTGTTCCGGCAAAATCAAAACTGATTATCTTTGGTGAGGATGTAGGATATCAGCTTGACAGAACCGGTTCAACTTATATTGACACTTCATTTACAAGAGGAATGCTTGGATTCAGATACATAGCTGACAGACCGGGAACCATTACAGGACAAGGGATCATCGGTGTTACAATAAATCCGGGAATACCGGACAGTACAAACGGTACTTATCCCGAAGTAATTGCTAAATCTTTATCAGTACCGGTTACAGAACTTTTTGATCTTTACAGATTCAGGAATTATCCTGATTCGATAAATGCGATCGGAAGAATTGGTACGAATTATAATGTCGCGGTATTAGGCGTAGATGTAGAATCAATTAAACGTGCAGGTGATTCGCCATCAGGCTCAGCAATATACAGATTGCTGAGAGGAGCTATGGATTTTGTAGATCAGACAAGCACTTCGGTCAGCGAAATAAATTCACAGATTCCTTACAGTTATTCATTATCTCAGAATTATCCAAATCCGTTTAATCCTTCTACAACTATAAATTTCTCAGTACCCAAGCAGGGAAACGTGACATTAAAAGTTTATGATATAGCAGGTAAAGAAATTATGACACTTGTAAATGAGCAAAAGCCGGCAGGAAATTATAAAGTTACATTTGACGGTGTAAACTTATCGAGCGGCGCTTACTTTTACAGAATAGAAAGCGGTGAATTTAATCAGGTAAAGCGAATGATACTTCTGAAGTAAAATTTAAAGTTCATATTTATTACAAACCCCGTTTCGGAAAATTTTCCGGAACGGGGTTTATATTAATTAATAAATAAATATTGGAATTTAATCTGAGAAAGATCTGGAGATCATACTGATCAAACCGATCAGAATGTAAATTTAAATCCTGCAAAAATATTATTAATGCTGTAAGAGATCAAAGAAGACTTCTGAGCGGTGAGCTGATTGCTGTTTACTGATGAATCATTAACATACGCATATGAGTTTCTGTCCCTGCTTTGAAAGCTGTAGCCAAGATTTAAGTTAAACAAGTGAGAGATATAATATTTCATATCAAATCCGGTTTTGAATTTAATAACATCAGGATCATTGTAAACCAAAGCTCCGTTCCTTTCATTGAAATTGTTTATGTTTCCAATCGTAAAGAATAACTCATAGAAAAATTTCTTTCCTGAAAAACCTCCAAGGCTCTGATTGAATATAAGATTTGCAACATCGTTTTGATTTTGAATATAGATATCTGAAGCGGTGTAGAATGAAGCTTTATTCATCGGGAATATTTTAAAGGAAGCGCCCAGCTGCCATTGGTGAATATTGTTGAGAAAGGAGAAACTCCCGTTTATACCGGCTCTGTATTTTGTCTTATATTTCGTGATATCAGCGGATAATACAAAGCTGTCATACACGCTTCCCTTTTCATATACAGAATACCCGGATGCAGAGTTTGCAGTATCTGACTGACCGAATATTGAAGAATAATCTATACCTATAAAGTGACCGGCAGGGCTTATTACAAGACCATCGGATACGCGTATGTTATATCTGTTATAAAAACGGTTCTGATATTCCGAGTAGTCATTGGAGTATTGTAAATCTGCAGATTTTATTATTTTTGTCTTATCAATTTTCAGGTAATTGTAAACATAATCAATGCTGAGGGATTGGAACAGGAGCTGATTAATTCCGACACCGATAAAGAAAGCATTTCCGTTTACAATTTGCTCATTGTAAAGTTCTCCAGGAACGGTATTCATACTATTATCTGCTTCATCACCGGAAACTGAAAAACCGAAATCAGAAAATATATTGTTAGCAATGATATTGTTTAGCGGTTGAAGTCTTTTCTTAGAGCTTTTATTAAGCCTTGAAAATACATAATCCCTGTCAGCTTCGCGTCCTGTATAAAAGTAACTGAAGTAAAGGTCTGTCAGTACCGAAGGATTATCTATCCCGTACTTCATTGTATTCTCAAGCTGAGGTATTGCTTTTAAATACTGATTGGTCTCATAGTAAGCTATACCAAGCCTGGCTCTCAGAAAAAATGAATCATAACCCTTCCTTAAATAACTTTCACCAAGTGAGATCATCCTGCCATAATTATTCTCACCCTGAAGCACTTCCATTTCAGTATTGATCGAATCTATTGTAATTGTACTTTGAGAAAACAATTCAGCACAAATTAAAAACTGTATTAAAATTAAAATAACCGGGATTATTTTTATCATCAGATCAGAAATTTTGGAAAATATGAAGGTGAGTTTGAAGTTGATTTAAAAAATGAATTAAATTAAAATTTTTTAGTGCTTTAGCATTAAACCGTGAGTGTATTTATTTCAATCTGCTTTGATTAAAAAATACAGAATCCCAAACTGAAGAATAAAAGCCTGCTTTATTTGTAACTTTTTTTGAATAACAATCTCTCAGAGAATGAGAAAAGAAATACAAACACCATAAGTATCAGAAAAACCATAGCTGTCTGCATATCAAACGTAAAGCCAAGATTCTCAGAAATCAAAAAGCTGAAGGATTCTATTACTTTTGAAAACTGATCAACAGTATTGTTAAACAGACTTACATCTTTGTTATTTTCATTAAGAGAAAAAAACATTGAGAATGAAATTACAAAGAAAACCAGTAAAGACAATAACCCGGATATTATATATCTGGCTATTTTAGAAGTCTTAATGTCTTCATTTGCAAATTCCTCAGCAAGAGCAATTCTTTTCATCATCTCAGAAGTAAAATCGTCCGAGACATTATCTTCAAGTGAGTGTTTGATTCCGTTGTTTAAAAAGGAATCCAGATCTTTACTGTTATGTCTTTTATCTTCTGGCATTTGACTAAAGATACTATAAAAATTATTGATATTAAAATTAAATTTTTTCATACATATTCGAGTATTTCCTTTTCAGGATATTTTTTTAAAATGATTTCTTTGAGATTAGCCTTGGCTCTGAAGATCCTGTTTTTAACAGTTCCGAGCGGAAGCTTAAGTATATCCGAAATCTCATCATGCGAAAGATCATTTATATAGAACATTGTCAGTATAACGGAATATTGCTCCGGTATGACAGAGATATATTTTCCAATTATTCTCTGAATTTCATTCGCACTGATCTTTTTATCCGTACTGATTTCATGCTGATCTTCATATACGATACTGTTGATTTCATTCTCATAATATTTTTTCATAAGGTCATCACCGTCACGGAAATCTGCTTCATCAATGTCAATTGACACAATGCTAAACCTTCTTGCTTTTAATTTTTTGTAATGGTCTACTGCTGTGTTGTAAACGATACTGTAAAAATAAGTTGATAATTTTGCCCGTTCTTCGAATTTGTTTTCTGAAATTGCTTTATAAAGTTTCAGAAAAGCATCCTGTAAAGCATCTTCAGATTCTTCCTTGTTCTTGAGAATTTTCATAATGAGCGAGAATGCCTTGTCTTTGAATTCATCTGCAAGTATCCTAAAAGAAGAAGTATCTCCCTTTTTCACTTTCTCGATTATTTGGCTGTATGTTTCAGGCATTCTTAAAATTTGTTATACAAATTGATGAAAAAATATTACAATTACAATCAGAGATTAAATTTCGTCAGTTCCGAGAAAATTGATCTTTCCATTTACGGTATTGGTTTTTATTACTGATTCAGGAGTACCGCTTCCAAGTATTCCTCTGAATTTTCTCTTTTTTCTTTCGGTCTCTTTTATGATCAGATTCGAATCTGAGATCTTTCCGTTAACAGTTTCGGCAATGATCTCTGCATTTAAATAGTTGTTGAGATTCAGAGTAATGCTGCCGTTTACAGTACTGATACCGATGCCTTTTGTGCTGAGAATCTCACCGGTGAAAGAGCCGTTTACAATTTCACATTCAAGTAATCCCGAATAATTGCTTAGTTTTGTTTTTCCGTTTACAAGATTCAAGGTTAGATCATTGTTAAGTTCATTGCAAGTAACATTTCCGTTTACATTTTCTATTTTAAGCTCCAGTCCGGCAGGAACGGTGATCACATAATCAACAGTTGCCTTATTACCAAGATTGATGTTAAAAAATTTACTTCGCCTTTGAATGTTAATTTCAGTTGTTATTCTGATAACATCATCTTCTGATTCAATGTTTATGGTAATTTCATCAAAGGGTTTGTCGAGATCTTTTTTACTGACTTTAACTTCTTTGGTGGCAGAGATTGTCATCTCTGAAGAATCTCTGCTTTGTCTGATTAGAATATCTCCGTTGATATTTTCCAGAGATACCCGCTTTTTATTTAATGTGCTTATTGTATGATCTTCTGTTTTCGTTTTCAGATACTTCTTAGACATAAACCCGCACCCGCTGAAACTAACCAGAATACCGGTTACAACTAACATTATTAATATTCTTGATCTCATGATGTTTATAGGTTTAAATTTATATTTGTGAATCTGAAGTATTACTTTTCATTTTTGAGCTGACTATGCCGTAATAAACTAAAAATCCCAGACCTGCGCATAATACTATAATTCCCATCATTACACCTTCTTCAAGATCATACATTCCTTCAAAAAGATTTGCAAGAAAAATCCCAGCGCCTATAAATGTCAGAAGTACTCCCCATTTAAGTGAAGCATAAGGATTTTTTGGTTTATTAGTTGTATCGGTATAATATGCCTTTACCTCTTCCGGAGTAAGTCCTTTTTCTATAAGTCTCATTCTTTCCCTGTGTTTGGAATACAGATACCAGAATAAAATTATTCCCGGAATTCCAAAAGTCATAACTATTGCGACTATTGGTACTATTGCTTCAAATGCATTATCCATTTTTTTCTCCTTATCCGGATCTTCCGGACGTTTTATTTAAATTTAATTAATTTTTTGATTTAACGAGTGCAAGCAAGAATGTTATTAAGAATGTTACCGCTATGATTATTGCTGTCTCCATTGTGATTTTGTATTTAAAGGTTATGACTGTAATGAATGCAAAAGGTTTCAGAAATAACTGAAGAATTTTTAAAAATGTAATAATTCTAATTTCATTTAATTAATCGAATGATTTAATTAAAATGATGACAATGCTAAAAGCGTCGATTATATATATTGCTATACTTTTTACAGGTGTATTGTATGCTCAGGAAAGTCCTGACCCTAACCGTGGTACCATAAGTAAATCATTAAGTGATTCTGCCGGAAATACAATTCTGAGTGATTCTTTAAAGATCAATTCTGAATCTGACAGTGCCGATACATCATCGGTGCTGCAGATAGATACTTCCCGGCAGGTCGTTTCAGATGTTGATGCTGCCATAAAATACTCCGCTGCAGATTCATTGGTTTTCGATATAAAAACAAATAAAATTAATCTGTATAATGAGGCAATTCTGATATATAAAGATCTGAAACTCGAAGCAGGATTGATCACGGTAGATCAGGAAACTCAGATACTCGAAGCATTCGGGATTCCGGATACAGTACTTACGGGAAAGTTCTATCAGCCGCCGCTGATGTTTCAGGGAGATACAAAATATGAGGGTTCAAAACTTTCATACAACTTTAAAACTCAGCAGGGAAATGTTTCAATGGGATACAGTGATGCCGAGCTGGGATATTATTTCGGTGATAAGATCAAAAAAGTATCAAGCGATGTTTTGTTTATCAAAAACGGGCTTTATACTACATCTACCGACCGTGAAGATCCTGAGTATTATTTCCTCTCGCCAAAAATGAAAGTTATTCCCAATGATAAAGTAATTGCGCAGTCTGTATTTGTATATATAGAAGGTGTGCCGGTGTTCTGGCTGCCGTTTGGTGTTTTTCCCAACAGGTCAGGAAGGTCTTCGGGACTTATTCCACCTAAGTTTGGAGATGACGCTACTTATGGACAGTATTTCTCAAGGCTGGGATATTTCTGGGCTATTAATGATTATATAGATCTGGCGCTGACCGGTAGCTATTTTACAAAAGGAAGAGTTGATACCTACGGAAGATTCAGATATGTTTCAAAGTATAATTATTCCGGATCGGTGGAAGGCGGATTTTCAAAGATCAATCTTGGTGAAAGTACGGACATCGGAACTCAGAATTCCGAAGCATGGAACATTGCGATCAATCATAACCAACAGATCAATCCTACTTCAAGATTTGATGCCGGGTTAACTTTTACAAGCGGTAAAAATTATTATAACATATCGACAAATTCGCTTTCAGAACTCTTAGCTCAGAATGTTGTATCTAATGCTACTTATTCAAAGACATGGGAAGGAACTCCTTTTTCTCTGAATGCAAATTACTACAGAGATCAGAATCTGAATACGGGTGATGTAAGGGAAAGAATACCCCTGATCAATTTTTCAATGTCCGAAATATTTCCATTTGAATCCGGATCTTCATCATCATATAACAAGAAGTTATATGAGTATTTTTCTATGTCATACAGCGGGAGTATTCTTAATGAGAATACAAAAATAAAATATCAGTCCGGCACAAATTCAGATACTACAATTTCTGACTTTCGCTCAGGTGTAAGAAATAATCTCAGCTTCAGACTATCACCGAAGTTTCAGTTTATTACATTTCAGCCGTACTTTAATTATAATGAAGTCTGGTATAACAGTTATGTTTCAAAAAACTTTAATCCTGCTGATAGTACAGTTTCAACATTTGATAATAATGCTGTAAAAGCATTAAGATACTTCAGCACAGGAGTTAGTTTTTTTACAAAATTTGTCGGAATATTTTCACCGAGGATTTTTAATGTAACAGGCATCAGACACACTATAACCCCTGCTATCACTTATGTATATCAGCCTGATTTTTCGGATCCTAGCTGGGGATACTTTAATACTTATTCAGATGCTTTCGGCAATCAGATCAAATATTCTATATATGAAAAAGGAGTCTTCGGAGGAGCGCCTTCGGGGGAATCACAGTCGCTGGCATTTACGCTTGGAAATTTATTTGAAATGAAAACACAGATAAATGATTCGTCCGAGAATAAATTTCATCTGTTTAGTTTTGATGCCGGGATCAATTATAATTTTGCAGCGGATTCTCTGAAATTTTCTCCATTAGCAACTTCTTTCAGAACAAACATTAGCGACTATCTGAATATTACCGGCGGAGCAACATTCAATCTTTATAAATATGATATCAATGACAGTGCCAGAGTAAATCAATATCTTATAAATACAGACGGTAAACTTGCAGACCTGACAGGATTTAGTCTGAGTATGTCGACTTCATTTAATTTCGGCGCTCTGTCAGTCAGCAAAGAAAAACCCGTCAATCCGAATGATACTTTAATTCTAGGAGGTGATTATGTAGGAGTACAGACTACCAAAGAAGAAGAAGTCTCATTCAATATTCCGGTAAGCGGAGGTCTGGGATTCAATTATTCGGAGTTTAAACCATCCCCGTTTCAGTATTCTAAGAGTTCTAATCTATCCGGAAATCTTGCATTCAATCTTACGGAAAAATGGAGATTAACTTTTTCTACAAGTTATGATATAGTAAACAGACAACTGACAGCGCCATACATTACGGCATACAGAGATCTGAATTCATGGGAACTCAATTTTAACTGGTATCCGGCTGGAACATATGCAG
>JAGPCH010000025.1 GCA_018058125.1 Ignavibacteria bacterium
CTAAAACCGGTCCAAACGATAAACCTGCAACAGATATTAAAATGATCAAAGTTACTTTGGGTGATAAGTAATCTGTAATAATTTACATTTTTAAAAGCCGTTTCAATTTTATTGGGACGGCTTTTTTGTTCGTATTGTGTATTGTGTATTGTGTATTGTGTATTGTGTATTGGGTATTGAGTATTGAGTATTGAGTAATTTTGATATACCTGATCTCCTAAATTTAAAATAAGCTTTAAAGTGGTTGTGTTTTCTCAATTAAAAAAGTGGATTAGTTTAATTATCTTACCATAACTTTAAAATTCATTTGGCGAAATTCGATTCAAAATATAATATCTCATACAAAAACTTAAAAGATTCTCTTCTTAAAGAAAAAATTCCGAATAATATTTTACTTTCTATTAATGAAAAAGTATTACTTGATGATCTTGTAAAGATAATCTGTGAGAAATTCGGGGGGAAAAATTTTGATGTTAAGAATAATCTGATTAGTTTTAATGCAGAAGACAGACAGAATGAAAATATCATAAATGAATGCAGTAATACAGGGCTTTTTGCCGAGAGAAAAGTAGTTGTGCTGAAAAATGTGAAAAAACTTCTTAAAGCCGGAAAGCTTTCACTTTTAGATTATTTAAAAAAATACAATCCCGATACATGTTTGATAATGACCTCTGACGACGATGAATTTTCAGTTGAAAAGATATTCTTGCTTGACGCTAAAGAGACGGGAAAGTCTAAGAATCAGGATGATGAACCTGCAGCTCCGAAGACAAGTAAGAAAGATATTGAAAATAATGTAAAGATCTGTCAGATCACTGGATTTACTGAAAGTGAACTTGTTGGTTGGGTAAAAGAAAAATTTGATGATTATAAGATAGATAAAGAAACGATCGTTTATTTTCTTCAATTCTCAAATTTTGCGCTTGATGAGATTTTGTCCGAAATAGAAAAGCTTAAGACATTCTGTTATAATACAAAAGAAATAACCCCTGAATCAGTTAATCAATGCAACGGCATAGCCAAGGATTTTGATGAAAGTGATTTTGTACAGGCGATTATGGAAAAGAAAAAGGATGTGGCGATGAAGATATATGATTATATTTCGCTGAAAAAGGATTCTGAAGTATTTCTTGTAATACTTTTAAGTACGGCATTTATTGCGATCAATAAGCTTTCGGATCCGGGAGTGGCAAGACTCGACGGATTCAATCTTAAAAGAGAATTGAAATTATGGTTTCCCGGTCAGGACAGGCTTATTCCGTTTTATAAAAATTACAGAAAGACAATTGGTTCAGATAAAATGAAAATTGCTTTTGATCAGATACATTCCGCGGATAAGTCTTTAAAATCCACCGGCGGAGACAAAAAGATGATAATGAGCCGATTAATAAACAATATTTGTAACTTATAATTTATTTAAAAATAAAAAGGAACAAAAAATCATTAATTTAGTTAACTTAACAGTATAAATGTCAGGCAAATCCAATCCTGATCCGGATTATAAAAAATTAACAGACGAGGAGCTTATATTAAGATTTCAGAAAGAGGATATAGATGCCTTTAATGAAATTGTTTTCAGATTTAAGGATAAGATAGTTAATTTTTTATACAGATATACCGGCAGCAGGGAAGAGTCGGAAGACATTGCGCAGGATGCTTTTCTGAGACTTTATAAGTCCAAACATTTATACAGGGAAATCGGTAAGTTCTCGACCTGGTTTTATACAATAGCTATCAATCTTGCAAAGACAAATTTAAGAAAACGAAAAAAGCTGAATGCAATATCCATTAACAATGTGTTCGACAAAGGTGAATCCGGTGAAAAGGATTACGAACTGCCGGCAAACATTATTGCCCCTGATGATAGCGCAAATGCAAGTACAGAAAGTTATTATATTCAAAAAGCAATTGATGCTTTAAGTGATAAATTGAAACAAGTGATAATTCTAAGGGACATTCAGGGACTCGATTACGATGAAATTGCAAGCATTGCTGAGCTTCCTCTGGGAACGGTAAAATCAAGGATCAATCGCGGCAGGGAATGTCTTAAAGAAATGCTTGAGCATATTTACAAAACAAATAAAGAATAAATACAACATTTATAATATATAGAGTTGGATAGCGACGAAAAATATATTGACATAGCGGAGAAGCTGAAGAATCTTGAGAAAGTTGAAGCAAGTAATAACTTTACTCATAATCTACAGGCAAAGATCATAGAATTCGAATCGGATAAGAGAAAAAAACATTCCAAAAGAAATGAAGAAACCAAAGGCGGTTTTCTGAGAGATCTATTTGGAAATTTTCAATATCCCTGGATCATACCTGCAGCCGGTTTTACAATATTGATTTTCTTCGTGTTTTATATTACTTATCAAAACAAAAATGTACTTGAAACAAATAGTGACAATAAGATAATTGAAAAATCACAAACTGAAAAGAAGACGGAACCAACAGAATTAAAGAAGCAGACAGAAGTACAAACTCCTCCTTCTGTTACTCAAAACAATGAATCAAAATCAGATCTGAATGCACAAAGAAACGAATCGAGGATAAACGAAGATGTAATCACAGACAAATCTTTGGCTAAAAAAAATTCCACGGAAATTACTTCTTCTGATAGAAAATCAGAAATGAACACATACTATAACAGGCAAGACCAAAGCTCAGGACCCGATAAATCCGAAGAGCTTTCCGTTGAAAGCGAAGATAAAAAAGTAACTGCGAAAACAGAATCTCAGGTTAATGAAAACAACGGGACATTATCAGATGAAAAATCAAAAACTATGGCAACAGTGTCACCGGAAGCAAAAGACACCAACTCCGGTAAAAGAAATAAAAACAGCGAAGAAAGAATTTTGATGATGAAAATAAATAAGATCGATAAGAAAGCGCTGGAAAAAATTCAAGAAGAAATATCCAGATAAAACTAATTTTAAAAATCAAACAATTTAAAAATTGTACATTTCAAAGATCAACATTTCATTAAGAAAAACCATTCTTGATCCGCAGGGCAAAGCGATCGAGCATTCTTTAAAGTCTCTTGGCTTTGAACCTATCATTGATACAAGGATCGGAAAATATATAGAATTAAAGATCGATGCAGGCTCGAAACAGGAAGCCGAACAAATATCGGAAGAAGCGTGCAAAAAATTACTTGCGAATCCGGTGATGGAAGATTTTACATTCGAAGTCACTGAAAGCGGAGGGAATCAATAATGGCGGGTGTAAAAGCCGGTGTTGTGGTGTTTCCCGGATCTAATTGTGATCATGATGTATATAATGTGCTTAAGCATATTATGAATGTAGATACAGAATTTTTATGGCATAAAGAACAAAGTATCGGAGACAGAAATCTGATTATTCTGCCGGGAGGTTTTTCATTCGGGGATTATCTCAGATGCGGGGCAGCAGCAAAATTCTCTCCTGTTATGGATGAAGTGATAAAATTTGCCAATAATGGTGGAGTCGTCATCGGAATATGTAATGGCTTTCAGGTGCTTTGTGAAACAGGTCTGCTGCCGGGAGTATTGCTCAGGAATGAGAATCTGAAATTTGTCTGTAAAACAGTTACATTGAAAGTAGAAAATAATAAGAGTATTTTTACCGGCAACTATGAAATAAAGGAAATGATCAATATTCCTGTTGCTCACGGAGAAGGAAATTATTACTGTGACAGTAATACACACATGGAGTTGATTGGAAATAATCAGATATTATTCCGTTATACCGATAATCCAAACGGTTCACTGGATGATATCGCAGGGATACAGAATCTTAACAGAAATATTTTTGGTATGATGCCGCATCCGGAAAGAGCGTCGGAAAATATATTAGGAAATACTGACGGATATAGATTTTTTAAAAGCGTAGTTGAAAGTATTCAATAATTAAGCAGATATCCCGAAAGACGGGAAAGGAGAAATAGAAAATGTTTGGCTTAGGCACACCTGAAATAATATTAATTGCGATCGTAATTTTAGTTTTATTCGGAGCTAAAAAGATCCCGGAACTCATGCAGGGACTTGGCAAAGGAATAAAAGAGTTTAAAAAAGCATCATCTGATATAGAAAAAGATATTACTTCTACTGATGATAAAGAGAAGAAAGTTTAAGACAGTTTAAGACAGTATTGTGTCCTTTGTATTGAGTCTAGTGTAATATCTATTTTTAAATGGATTTCTCATATTCAATACTCAATACTCAATACTCAATATTCAATACTCAATACTCAATACCCATTACTCAATACCCATTACTCAATACCAATAATATGCACTCAATCCCGCAAAGTCATAAGGAAATCTCAATACTTCTTAAATCCGGTGAACTGACTTGTGAAAAGCTTGTCAGTCAATACTTAGAGAACATCCATGAACAGGAAGACCTGAATGTATTCATTTCATTATTTGAATCCGAAGCTATTGAAAGATCAAAAGAGATCGATGAAAAAATTAAAAAGGGAACAGCCGGAAAATTAGCCGGTGCAGTGTTTTCGGTAAAAGATGTAATTTCTGTTAAAGATAAACTCCTGACATGCGGATCAAAATTTTTAAGTAACTTCGAATCTATTTACAATGCAACAGTAATAGAAAGATTGTTAAATGAAGATGCAATAATAATAGGTAAAGTAAATTGTGATGAATTTGCAATGGGATCATCAAATGAGAATTCATTTTACGGACATGTAAAAAATCCTATAGACAAGACAAAAGTGCCGGGTGGTTCATCCGGAGCAAGTGCTGTTTCTGTTGCGGCAAATATGTGTCTGATGTCACTAGGCTCTGAAACGGGAGGATCGATCAGACAGCCGTCATCATTCTGCGGTATCACCGGATTGAAAGCAACCTACGGCAGGATATCCAGATTCGGTCTGGTTGCATTTGCTTCTTCATTTGATTCTATAGGAATATTCGGCAACAATAATTATGATATCGGTCTTGCGCTGGAGGTCATTTCAGGTTTTGATGAAAAGGACAGCACTTCTTCAGATCAGAAGGTCCCGGAGTTTTCAACAGAGTCCGGTAAAAGTTTAAACCCGAAAGAAATAAGAATCGGATATGCAAAAGAATATTTTGGAGAAGGACTTTCAGAAGAGATAAAAAAAGGGATCAACGATAAACTTGATATTTTAAAAGAAAAAGGATTTACTGTAAAGGAAATTTCACTTCCTTCTTCAAATTATGTAATACAAACATATTATATACTTACCTGCGCGGAAGCATCGAGTAATCTTTCGAGATTTGACGGTGTAAGATACGGAGTCCGTTCTGAAGAATCTCAGGCAGTTGAAGATATGTATGTAAACTCCCGGTCAGAAGGATTTGGTGACGAAGTAAAGAGAAGGATAATGCTTGGCACTTATGTACTTTCCGCGGGATATTATGATGCATATTACCGTAAAGGTCAAAAAGCAAGGACGCTTATAAAGAGGGATTTTGAAAATGCTTTTAATGAGGTTGATTACATTATCTCACCCACTACACCTTCTACAGCATTTACAATAGGAGAAAAAATTGAAGATCCTTTAGCCATGTACCTGAATGATATCTATACAGTATCAGCCAATCTAGCGGGAATACCGGCAATCTCTGTTCCTGCCGGTTTTGATAAAAACGGGATGCCATTCGGTCTCCAGATAATCGGGAAAAAATTTGATGAAGCAGGGCTTTTGAAAATGGGGAATGAAATCAACTTAACTTAACTTCAATAGAAAATATTTATCTTTTCAGACTAAACTCAAACTTAGTACCTTTGTTCTCTTCACTATCCACTTTTATGGAGCTTGAATGGGCTTCAAGTATATGCTTGACAATAGAAAGTCCAAGACCGCTTCCTCCCGCATCTCTTGAGCGCGCTTTATCTACTCTGTAGAATCTTTCAAAAATTCTGGGCTGATCTTTTTTTGGAATACCAATTCCATTATCTTCAATCCTGACTCCAACATCTTTTTCTTTTACATCCAAAGATAATTTAACAAAACCTTCATTTGCTGTATACTTTACGGCATTATCTATCAGATTAACAAGAACCTGTTTTATTCTTTCTTCGTCTCCGAATACACTGACGCCATTTGCAATAGACGGATCAAACTCAAGAGAGATATTTTTAATCTCAGCCATAGCCTTCAGTTCGTCAATTGTTTTAACAATTGTATTAGAAATCCCAAAATATCTCTTACTCATTTTAAGACCGGTCTCAAATTTTGAAATACTTATCAAATCATCAACAAGTGATTTAAGACGTTTTGTCTGATTAAAAGCCCTGTTGAGAAAATCAATATTAACCTTCTCATCATTGACAGCGCCATCGAGCAGAGTTTCAAGGGAAAGCTGAATAGCAAATATTGGTGTCCGGAGTTCGTGCGCTACATTCCCCATAAACTCATTTCTGTTGATCTTGAAAACTTTGGCTGTTTCAAGTTCAAACTTTGTTCTCTGCGCGACGGAATATAGTTCATCAGTGATCTGAAATATCTCTTTATTGATCATAGATCCAGACTTAAGATTATTAAGCTCATCTAGAATTTCATTCATCTCATATATCTTCTTTTCGAAATGATCAAAGTCATCATAATCTTCCCGTAGTTTGATTTTATCGGAGAGGGCAAAAAGTTTTTTTAATGGAGAGTTTACTTCGTAATATAAAAATACAGCATTAAGAATATAAAAAAATATTAATATTAAGGAAACCGTGAATAAGGTTTCGTTTGAGACATCTAATATCTGAGAAAGGAATACAAATAGTAAAAGGAAAACCGTAAAGAATATTACGGAATATTTTGTCAGAAGACTAACTCTTTTCATTCATTGTACTAATGTGAAAAAATTTTATACTTAACGGGGATCTTTGAATCGGTAGCCAAGTCCTTTGATAGTTTCAATATAATCAGAATAATCTCCGAGTTTTTCCCTGACCTTTGCAACATGCACATCAACAGTTCTGTCCACAACATATATATTCTCACCCCAGATTTGATTTAAGAGAATTTCCCTGGAATAAACTTTTCCTTTGTTGGATAACAGAAAATGCAGAAGCTGAAATTCTTTTTTAGGAAAGAACACTTCGTTATTATTGATACGGACACTATGACTTGCGCTGTCAATTTCAAGATTTCTAAACTTTATATTTTCCTCAAGCTTTGGAGCTTTTTCGTGCTCACCCGTAGTTCTGCGAATTACGGATTTGATACGCGCTAAAACTTTCCGAGGAGAAATAGGTTTGCTGATATAGTCATCAGCTCCAATTTCAAGACCGAGAATTTCATCGATCTCATTTTCTTTTGCAGTAAGAAATATCACCGGAATCTTTGCTGTATCAGGGTTTTTTTTAAGCTGCTTACAGACTTCAAAACCATTCAGCTCAGGCATCATAATATCCAGCAGAATCAGATCAGGTATGTTCTCGGCAAGCTCGATCGCTTCTTTGCCGTCTTTTGCTGTTAATACTTCAAATTCATTCTCTCTTTCGAGATTGTATTTAAGTATGTCAACGATGTCTTTTTCATCGTCGACCACCAGAACTTTCTTTTTCATCTTTGTTTTTTTCATCAATCTAACATATTTATGTTACCAAATCATTAAGTAATTATTTTATTATTACTTCCCTGCCGGTCTTTGCTGATTTATATACAGCATCGACTATTTGAATGGCTTTCAGAGCGTCGTCACCGGTGGAAATAATATTATGCTTTCCGGCAACAGCTCCAATGAAATGCTGCAGTTCATATTCATAACTCTTTTTGAAAACATTTGCCGGAGTCGCAATTTTTTTGGGAGTAATGTTATACAGCTCTCCATCCATTCTTTTGTAAATTGTAAACGGATTTATTGATGAACTTCCTTCTTTACCATAAACATTACAGTAAAATAATTCGCCTTCTCTTAACAGACTCCAGCTTACTTCTATTGTAAATGTTGTATTATTCTTAAACTTGATCATTGCAATACTTGAATCTTCAACGGATCTTGTGTAATGATTGAAATTGGATGCAGTTACACTTTTCACTTCCGGGAAATCCAGCAACCATAAACCCAGATCAAGCATTGCTATTCCATTATCAAGAAAAACTCCTCCGCCTGATTTTTCCTTTTCAAGCATCCATTTTTGATTGGAGCTCTGAGGTCTGATCCAGCCTGCTTTAATATAAAAGATCTCTCCCAGTTCTTTCGCTTTTGTAAAAGTCCTCTGAAGCATCATATCATTTCTGAACCTGTTATTCATAGCTACCATAATTTTTCTCTTATGGGTTTTTGCAGCATCCACTATTTTTTTTGCTTCAATATAATTTCTTGCAATTGGTTTCTCAATTAGAATATCCTTCTCAGCCTGCAAACATTTCAAAGAAACATCCTTGTGGAAATTTGTCTGTGTAGCTATAATTACAGCTGAAACTTCCGGGTTTTCATTAAGCATTTTATCGACATCTTTGTAATATTTTTCAACATTATATTTTTTTGCTATGTTGCGGCATTTAGACAGATCGCTGTCGCACACTGCCGTAATTTCAACATCATCCATCTTCGATAGAATGGGCAGATGTACAACCTGTGTGATGCCACCAAGACCGACAATTGCAATTTTTACTTTACTCATTTATATGAATTTGAAATATTGAATTGGAGTAATTTCCGCTCCGGCGGAATTTTGAGATAAAAAAATATTGTCAAGACACCCAAATCACATACAAAGAATACTTACCGTTGCTTTCTTCCGAACCTGGCGGAGTTGGGTAACTTTATATTGTTCGGGGCTTGACAATATAGAATCTGATTATTGCTTAGATTAAAAACCTGATTAATATACTCAAGATGATTTAAAGATTAAATACAAACCTAAACATCCTATGATAATATCTGCTATCCACATTCCCGTAAATGCGCTTACAATTCCCCGGTCTGCCAGTTTTTCACCGCCTATCAGACATGCCCAGTACAAGAGAAAAAAGAGCAGGGACATTCCGGCTGCAATGCCAAAACCACCTCTTCTTACCCTGTATCCGAGAGGTGCGCCTACAAGAACAAATACAATGCATGCAAACGGGATAGAATATTTTTTATATATCTCCACGTCATAAGAGTTGATCTGCTTTCCTAGCTGCAAGTAAGAATTTTTAAGATTCTTGCTCTCGTTAAATTTCCCGGTAAATAATTTTATATAATTATTTAAAGTGTCATATGAAGTAATTTTTCTTTTTCTTGTAATATCAATATCATCTGTAACTGCAGTATCTTTTTGATCCTTGTAATATACAGTATCCATGAAATTTATTTTGTTAACGCGGGACAGATCTGAATTTATGTTTTTAACGAAAATCTCATACATGTTTTCCCTGTTTACTTTGAGACTATCGACAACTGCTTTCATTGCATCAGCAGAAAGCTCTCTGTCACCTCTGGAAAATGTATTGTCGTCAGACTTTTTAAATCCGAAACCTTCAGCATCAAAACTGAGACGGTGTTTTTCAAAATTGATTTTCCTGTAATCCTGTTTGCCGTTAACCATATTGTACTGATGGATCTCTCCGTTATTTAAATTCATAATTACCTTTTCGAAATTAGCAGAGAAACTTATGTCACCGCTTTTTGCCGTCAGAAGATCTTTTGAGTTTGGATTTGAGTAGTTGTATATGTACACGCCTTCTATGTTGTTACTGTTTGGAAATGTCTTCTTTACAAGGATCTGCACACCATTCAGATCGTCAGAAAATTTTCCCGGCTCGAGGATGAAAGTCGGTTTGGTCTTGGTAATATCATATAACAGAATTCTTGCCTGATGATTGGCTTCAGGCAGAACATCATTGTTGAATCTTAACATTAAATAAAACATCAGTATTGAAATTAATACAACAGGTATCATCAGCCTTATAAGACTTACCCCGCTTGCTTTCAAAATCGTTATCTCATTATTGGATGACATAGTTCCGAATGTCATCATAGAGGAAACAAGCATTGCCATTGGAACGGCGAGTGTAAGCATCCATGCGAGATTCAATGAGATGAGCTGAATAATAACCCATATACTTAATCCTTTACCGACAAACTGATCCAATGACTTTATCAGAAACTGAAACAGAAATAAAAAGATCACGATCATAAGTGCAAAGAAAAAAGGTCCGATCATGGATTTTAATATGTGCCGGTCGAATAAGTTCATGTCGAGTATGGAGTGTATGGAGTGTATGGAGTGTATAGAGTGTATAGAGTGTATAGAGTGTATAGAGTGTATAGAGTGTATAGAGTGTATAGAGTGTATAGAGTGTATAGAGTGTATAGAGTGTATAGAGTGTATAGAGTGTATAG
>JAGPCH010000026.1 GCA_018058125.1 Ignavibacteria bacterium
GCCGTTACCTGTTCTACTTCTGTACAAATGCTTAATAGTATAAGGGAATCAGAAAATGCCATAGGTATAATTACTATGAACTGGCTGTCTTTGGGAAAACAGGATACAATTGATACTACTGTAAATACATTGAGAGTATCAAAAATAAATGAAGCAGGTTTTCAGGAAGATTTTGCGGAGTTTCATCAGGGACTTTTGTTTAATGGAAAATATCCTTACAGGAGAACAATATATGTTTTGTCAAGTGAACCCGGAATAAGTCTGGCAACAGGTTTTATAAATTTTTTAATAAATACCGATGGTCAGAAAGTAGTTCTGAAAAACAGTCTTGTACCGGTTAGTCAACCGATCAGAACAATTCAAATTAATTAATTTTTTTTTTAAAACTTATACTTACAATGAAGAAAACATTCAAAGAAATTTTCATTTTATTATTTATACTTTTTATGTCTGCTAATCTGAGTGCACAGGATATTGATCCGGGTGTAGAAGCGGCAAAAAAAGGTGATTATGTGAAAGCGGTAAATCTTTTGAAAAATGCTGTAAATGGTGATGACAGTTATGAAGGGTATTATTATTACGGACTTTCATTAATGAACACAGGATCAATGAAAGAAGCCGAAGCAAATCTTCAAAAAGCTCTGAAAAAAGATGATGAAGGTATTGGAGCTTTAACTGCCATGGGTAATTTATACAGCAGAAAAAAAGAATATGATAAAGCGGATACATATTTTAAAAAAGCACTCAAGGAAGAGCCTGAAAATATGGATGTGCTGCTTGCCCAGGCAAAAAATTATACTGTAGGCGGAAAAATTGATGAAGCTATAACCGTGCTTACATTTGCAACTACGATAGACAGTAAAAATCCCAATGTATATGTCGGACTTGGTGATGCTTATTATTTCAGAAGAGCTTTCAAACCTTCAATAGATAATTACAAACAAGCTTTAAGTCTTCAATCATCTAATGCAAATGCTCATTATGGTTTGGGGAAAGTTTATTTTCGTCAAAAAGATTATAATGATGCACTTACAGAGTTTAAGCAATCAGTACAGTTAAATCCGAATTTTGCAGATGGATATCTTGAACTCGGAAGACTACTGTACTTTAATGAAAATTACGGAGAAGCGCTTGAGGCGTTTGAAAAGTATGATAAATTACAGCCGGGATCAGTTGATGGCCAGACCTATATAGCAAAAGTGCTATACGGACAAAGGAAATATGACGAAGCTCTGACAAAACTGCAATCAATCATATCAGAGAATCCGGATGCAGATCTTTCTTCTGCATACAAATACACAGCTTATGTGTATAATGATAAGGATGAATATGATAAAGCGCTGGAATATTTCAATAAAGTCCCAAAAAATCTTTATGAAACTGAAGATTATATTCAATTGGCAAAGATTTATGTTAAGAAAAAAGATTACAACAGCGCATATAATAGTTTTAATGATGCTATAGCTGCTGACAGCACGGATGATGTTATTTTTTATGAAATGGGTGTTGCACAGTTCAGCGAGAAAGAATATGAAAAAGCTATTGTTAACTTTGACAGATCAATTGAATTAGGCAGTAAACAACTCGCTGCATATGTTTATAAAGGTCTTTGTTATTATTCACTGCAAAAATATGAAGATGCGATTGCTGCATTTGATATTGTAAATAATCTTGATAATGCTTATTTCCAGTCATGGCTTTGGAAAGCGCGGTCAGAAGAAGCATTGGAAAGAATTGATGATGCTATAGCGAGTATAAAAAGAGCTATTGAGATCGACCCGGATAATGCCAGTGCAAAAGAAGATCTTCTGAGACTGGAACAAAAGAAACAACAACAGTAAATAACTTATATGCGATGATAATTTCGCAAGAATATTAATGTATCTTAAAAATAAATGGAAAAGGTTTTAAATTATATTTCAGGTAACGGAGAAAATTTTGAAAATCAGTTAAAAGAGTTCTTAAAAATACCTTCAATCAGCACAAATCCGGAAAATGTAAAGGATATGAGAACGTGTGCTGAATTTGTTGAAAAGGAAATGAATTCCGTAGGTCTGGAAAATGTAAAGATCATGGATACTCCAGGACATCCGGTAGTATATGGAGAATGGTTGCATGCCGGAGAGGATAAACCTACTATATTAATATATGGACATTATGATGTTCAGCCGGTAGATCCGGTGGAGTTATGGACAGATCCGCCTTTTTCCGCAAATATAAAGGAAGGTAAAATTTATGCAAGAGGTGCAGTGGATGATAAGGGACAAGTCTTTATACATTTTAAAAGTTTAGAGTCTCATATGAAAAATAACGGATCTTTACCTGTAAATGTAAAAATGCTTATAGAAGGTGAAGAGGAAATTGGCAGTGTCAATCTGGAGGATTTCATCATAAAGAACAAGGAGATGCTTAAATGCGATTATGTAGTCATATCAGATACAGGCATGATTGATAATGAAACTCCTTCAATTTGTTACGGGCTCAGAGGATTAGCATACATGCAGGTGGAAGTAACCGGACCCAACAGAGATCTGCACTCAGGAGAATTCGGAGGTGCTGTTGATAATCCGATTAATGCTTTGGCACATATGATCTGCAAACTTAAGGATGATAAAGGAAAGATCTTAATTGACGGATTTTACGACGATGTAATTAAGCTTTCGGATAATGAAAGAGAAGAATATAAAAAGCTTCCTTTTGATGAAGTTAAGTATAAGAAAGATCTTGGGATAGAGGAGTTATTCGGCGAGGAAGGTTACAGCACCCTTGAAAGAGACTCTGCAAGACCTACACTGGACTGTAATGGAATCTGGGGAGGTTTTCAGGGCGAAGGAGCTAAGACTGTATTACCTTCAAAAGCTTACGCAAAAATCTCAATGAGACTTGTACCTGATCAGGAACCTGAAAAAATAGAAAAATTATTTACGGAATATATAAATAAGATCACTCCAAAGTCCGTTAAAGTTAAAGTAAAATCTCTTCATGGAGGTAAGGGCGCAATTACTCCTATAGATTCACCCGGAATGGAAGCTGCAGTTATAGCTATGGAAAAAGGATTTGGTAAAAAACCATTGTTTACACGTGGAGGAGGGTCTATCCCTGTTGTCAGTTCCTTTCAATCCATACTCAATGCGCCAACTATATTACTTGGATTTGGATTACCCGATGAAAATATTCATTCTCCGGATGAGCATTTTAATCTTATTAATTTTCACAGAGGAATTTTAAGTATTTCACATTTCTATAATGAAATCGCAAAAATAAAAAAATAATTATATGGCAAAAGCAAAACAGAAGAGCGTACAGAGTGTAAAAGCAAGAAAATCAAAAAGAGAGTTAAGTCATTTGCATTTTGCTCTGACCTCGAAGAATTATATGATCATAGCATTTGGAATAGTTTTGATAATTCTCGGTTATATTTTGATGTCAGAAAATTCTGTAGATGGATTTCTGCCGACAATAGTCGCTCCGATATTACTAATTTTCGGATATTGTGTAGTTGTTCCTATTGGAATTTTATACAGCCCAAAATCAGTTGAAACTACTGACATTGAAGATACTAAAGATACAGTTTCAGAAGATTCAAATTCGACATCAGCTTCATCCAATATAAAAACAGCTTAAATTGTTCTTTAAAATAGATTCTCCGGGAATGCAACGGTTTCGACGGGGAGAAAGATGGTTAGAACTGCATATAGTGTTGCTTGCTATCACTTTAAAAAAGCAGAAAAAATTAAACAACAACAACGTAGAAAATAACTACGCAATGGCTGCTTAATAAAATAAGCAACCTCGCTTGATCTGTCCTCGCTTATCGGGGTAGTAAAAGCGTCATTTCAGATAAGATAGTCATTAAGATCGTCTGAGTTTTGATGATGAAACTAAATCAGAATAGCATTTATTAAGGCTTGTCTGCCTGCCTGCTGAATGTGAAGTTTAAAAATGCAGACTAAATATGTAGAAGTTTTAATGGTCTTCTTTCCGGACCCGAGTTCGACTCTCGGCATTTCCACAAGTTACCATAATATTTTCCTGATAATCTGATCAAATGAATTGATTATTTGATCAGATTTCACATCTCCTATATCATTCTTATTACCTGAAACAATTACTTCTCTGAAAACAGACATTGGGTAAAATTTCTCAAGGTTCCATTTAACATCCGGATAAATCCCAATTACAGGTATATTGAAAGCTGAGCAAATATGGATTACAGAAGTATCCGGCGAAATTACCAGATCACTTTTACGGATCACTTCTGCAGTTTCTATAATGTTTTCAGTTTTAATATAACCGGTGTTTAAATTTTTAGTATTTATCAAAATGAAATCAATTATACCTTTATCTTTTTCAAGACCAATAAGATAAACAGCATACCGGTTATTATCTGCGATTTTTTTGATCACTTCAACCCATTTTTCCTTTTGAAGATATCTGTTTTCATCACCTGCGGAAATGTTAACAATTATATTCTTAAAACCGGAATTCTCTTTAAACAAAGCATCAAACTTAAATTTTACTATTTCCGGAATTTCTATTTCGGGGGTTTTATCTAGAGTGAGGCTGTTTTCTTTGAAATATAATAAAGGGGAGAGATTAATTTCAGTTGCATGCTCCCCGTTTTGATATTTCTTCAGATCAATATTAAAAACAGGTTTTTTGAAATTGTATCCAATGGAAAGACCCGGATTAAAGAGTTTTAATAGGAAAGCAGAGGTCCTGGAAAAGTTATTTTTAGTATCTATCCAAAGATCCATATTCCTGATTCCGGTTAAAAATAACTTTGGATATGATAATATATTTTTTTCGTAAACTAAAACGTTATCTACATATGGATCATTTTCAGCAATGATCATATTTGAATTACTTGCAAGTACGCTCAGAACTGAGTCAGGAAACAATTTCTTTATTTCTTTGAAAAGGGGAGTAGTAAGTATCATATCTCCCAGCTTACCGATCTGTACTATCAGAATAGTTTTTGGATCAACCAAATTTACCCCCGCAGTTTATTTTTTCCCGGGCAGACTTTTCTTCTTAGCGGTATTTGAATTATTTGATATAATTTTATTTCCTGTAACCACTTCGACTGCAGGTTTCGGATTTTTCTTGTTAGTCCACCACTGCTGAGTTATAGAAAACAGATTAAACATGAAATAATACAAATTCAGTCCGGCAGGAAAACTGAAGAATAATAATGTCAGCATTACAGGCATAATATAAACCATTGCTTTTTGCTTAGGGTCAGTAATGGTCATTTTCTGCTGAATGAACATAGTTATTCCCATAGCAAGCGCTAATCCAGATATCTGACTTATACCAAAGATCGGTATTTTAAATGGAAGATTCAGAATTACATCGGGTGAAGAAAGATCTTTGATCCAAAGAAAACTTTCATTTCTGAGTTCAATAGTTGAGTTAAATACCCCGAATAATGCGTAAAGAATTGGAAGCTGAAGAAGCATTGGGAGACAGCCACCGGCTGGATTTATCTTCTCCTCTTTATAAAGCTTCATTATCTGTTGATTTGCTTTTACCGGATCATCTTTATACTTTTCCCGGATGTGAGTGATTTTCGGATTCAATTGTGACATCTTCTTCATCGAATCCATTTGTTTCTTTGTTAATGGATTTAATACTACTTTCATTAAAAAAGCAAATAGAATAATCACTATTCCCCAGCTTGGAATCAAGCTGTGAAGAAACAAGAACACCGGAAGGATCAAATACTGCGCAATTGGTCTGACAATAAAATCGAGTGAGAACCTCAATGTCTTTTCGAGATCCATTTCATATGCTTTAAGGATATTATAGTCCAGGGGGGTTATCAGAATCTTGAATGATGAGTTATCCTCTCTGTCATTTTTAATATCCATCTTTACAGCTATAGAATAATGCTCTCTTGATCCGTTATCTTTTAAAGTTTCATGGAATCCGCTCATAAAAGCTCCATCACCTTTTCTGCTGTCGGGAATGATAAAAACACCGAAATATTTATTCCTTGTACTTACATAATCAGTATTACCGTTAAAATCAGCTTTATATTCTTCATCTTTTGAAGTTGCATCAAGAGTTTCGAGTTCACCGCCCATATAGGCAAATGCCTCCGAGAATGTAGCTTCCTGATCACTTCTGTATTCCGTAAGATTAAGAGAGGATTCCCATACAACCTGATATTTGCTGCCGGATACAAATTTATCTGAATTTATGAACTGATAGTTAACATCAAATTCATATTTATCACTATAAAATGTATAGGTCTTAACTATTTTTTCGGAACCGTCAGGTGTTATGTTTAACGTGTATTGTAATTTAAAATCAGAATTTGAAGTCAGATCAACATTTTTCCATTCATCATAATCAGATTCAAAAACCAGATCTTTTGTATTGATCAGTTTTCCTTCTTTTGAAGTAAAAAGTAAATGCAGTTCTTTGCCTTGCTTCCAATCAATTAACTGTAATGGCTTTTTATCCCATGTTTCATAACTTTTTAAAGTATACTTTTTCAGACCGCCGCCATAATTGCTGAATTCCATCTGAATTTTCTCATTATCAATTACAATAAGCTTTTCTGACGGACTGTTTTCACTTCCTATTGCAAGTTTTCCAAATATGTTTCCGTATTGAATAACCAAAGAATCACTTTTGAGAGAATCGGCAATTTCCTTTGAGAAAGAGCTTCCCGATATACTGTCAGTTAAAACAGGATCTTTGATTACTTTATTATTTTCAGTAACATTTACCGAATCATTTTTAAGTTTTATATTCTGTACGGTTTTTTGCTGATTGGAAGAATTCCAATAAAGCCAAATCATAAGTACAATGCCAATTAATACAAATCCCAGTACTGATCTTTTATCCATTAATTTATTCTAATCTTAAATTTTAATTTTTTGTGTTTTTAAATCCGAATTACAAGTTTTTCTTTCCGGTACAGGATCAAATCCACCTTCAAAGAAAGGATTACATCTTAATATTCTTCTTAAAGTAAGATAAGTACCCGTAACAAAACCATGTTTTTCAAAAGCTTCTATCCCATATTCCGAGCATGAAGGGTAATGTCTGCAGGATCCGGCAAACAGGGAAGAAAACAACTTTTGATAAAATTTTATAAATAATATGATTATGTAACTCAAAGAGAGGAATATTTTAAATTTATTTTGGAAGAAAGTAAAATCATTTCATTTTTAAGGAATTCGGTTTTTATTTTCTTATTATTTTGAAAAAGCATATATCCTTTATCATTTAAAGTAAAAATAATATTTAATTTTAATCCAAACAGACCGGTTTGTGTTTTAGTCAACCTGTATGATTCCTTAAAAAGTCTTTTAATCCGGTTTCGCTTTACTGATTTTTTTATTTTTTTTTTTGCAATAATAAAGCCCACCTTTACATTTCCGGTAAAAAGCGGGCTTTTATTAAACTCTGTAACAGCAGTATCAGTGACTTGTTTGTTGACAAATGCTTTCAGATACTCTGTAGAAATTGTTTTTGAATTCTGTAAAACATAATAGAATGAATTGTAACCTCTTAAAATTTCACTTTTACTTAACGTAAAATCACTATTAGAATCTTCACAATTATCCATTAAAATTAAATTTATGGATGTCTTACAAATTCATCACTTACTGTAAGTTTTTTTCTGCCTTTGGCTCTTCTTCTTGCAATAACTTTTCTGCCGTTTTTAGTTGCCATTCTTTCTCTGAAACCGTGCTTGTTCTTTCTCTTCCGGTTGCTTGGCTGATATGTTCTTTTCATTTCTTATTTAGTTTATTGAATGTTGCCAAAATACTAATGTTAAAGAAGAATTTCAAGGAATTAATGAAATTCAAAATCAAAATTATTAAATTGTCCGATGTAAAAATCTGTACTCTTATATGCCAATTCCGGTACCGACATAGAAAAACGGAGTACCGCTTTCATATGGTGAGTTTATATTATTCAGCAGATCAAATTTTATCCCGGCATTTATTGTAGCAATTTTTGAAATTGCTTTACTGTAACCTGCTCCTAAAAACAAAAAAGGAACTGCCTGATTAATTGTAGTATTCTGAGTTGTCTGGAAATTTGAATACGAATCATACTCAAATTCTGCCTTCAGATAAAATTCTCGTATCGGATTATATTGAAAAAATACATTTCCGCCAAATGTATTGGAATTTATGGAAGTCTGATTTGACTGACCTTCATTTACTGTCTGCCAAGAATAATTATAAATAAACTGCAAACCACTGGAGAGTTCGGGAGAAAATTGATAACCGATAAGCGGAGTAAGACTGATTTGATTATAATCCCCAAAAGTTGCTCCGACATTTCCTCCTACAAACCACTTCTTAGCTTTTGTTCCCGCTGCCGGTATATTATCAGCGGTATTCTGTTCTAAATTGAAATCTTCAGCTTTCACTTCCGAAAATACCATAACTGTAAATACAAAAATTACTAAATTCCTGCAAATGCTAAAGTATGTCTTCATAATCTAAAATTTTAATTTATTGATGTTTAAAAATAATACAAAATATAGTGGATTAAAAGATAAAATTAATATTAAAAAGAAAGTATTGATCTTAGTTTGTTTTCGTCAATCTTAAATTTTGCAAACATTCTTCCGTTTATTTCAAGTACGGGAATTTTATCTTTGTATTTATCAAATAACAGTTCATCACTGTTTATATCGACCTCGGAAAAATTAAAATTAAATTCATTCCGTAAAATTTGAATGTCTTTCTTCATTTCTTCGCACAAATGACAACCGGGTTTTGTAAACATTACTAAACTATTCAATGTGTCTGAACAGATTTTGTTATTAACTTTTTTTCATCACTGAGTTTTATATATAACAGAAAAACACCTATCAATATCATGACCAAAGAAATTATCTGAGCCTGACTCAGTCCCATTACAATCCGTGGATTTAATCTTATCACTTCTATTATTAACCTTTCAATACCCGAGAGTATGAGATAATAAGCAAATATGATACCGCTTGTTTTATATTTATCTCTACTTTTCCATAGAAACAGAAATATAAAAATCGCAGCAATGAATTCGTAAATGGAAGTCGGATGAACGAGTACTCCGGGTTTTGTAGGAACAGTTCCATTTAGATAACTGTATCCTAAAAACTCCCACATTGTCCCGTTTACTGGTATACCGTAATCTCCGTCCCCCGATAGATGACATCCTATCCTTGCAAATCCATAACCAATTGCTGCTCCCGGTGCCATAAGATCAAATATCTTTAATACAGATAATTTTTTGGATCTGCAATAAATTAATACGAGCACAATTGCAAATATCAATCCGCCATAGAATGTTAAGCCGGAAGGGGAGAGTAATACGTCTTTAGTAAGATAAGAAGATAAAGGTAAACCCCCTCCAAAATTCCATTCTTCTATTACATAAAATAATTTGGATCCGACTATTCCTCCAATAAGACAGAGAAAAGTTATTGTTACGCTTATATTTTCATCCATTCCATTGCGCTTAAGTTCCCGGTTGAATAAAGAACTGGCCACCAGAAAGGTAATTCCAAGCATTAATCCGTAACTGTATACAGGAACCGGTCCAATCTCAAATAATTTGGGATACATTAATTTCCTTCCGTATAAACTTTAATGAATTTTTTTGTGGGGTCAAGAGTAAGTTTTATATTTTTTGGGTTAATTTTGAATTTGAAAAGTGTTTTGCTTTTATTGTATTTTTTGAGTATCAGGTCATACTCCAGATTTTTAAATTCGAAAAATTTATATTCAAAAACAGCATGACCTGCTTTAGAAATATCCAGCCGGGGGGCTGATAATCCTTCTATGTTGAATTCAAGCTCTTTCTTTTCAGGATTTATTTTTGGAATAATATTCATACGGTATTCAAAATTTTCAAACACCTTTTTTGTTCGGAATTCAAACAGGATATAATCTTTTTCTAAAATATTATCATATGATCTTGATATATTAAGTTCATATTCAAAGTCAAGTTTATCAGGTCTAACTGCTCGGGTTCTCATATTGGAAAATTTATTTTAGTTTAATATTAAGATTCGAAAATTTTCAACATTATACTAATAATCTTGAATTTATTTCCGACAGATCCGAAATTTGTTTTTCTGTACCATCAGACATCTTTTTTAATTTAAAGGAATTTGTTCTGATCTCCTCTTCTCCCAAGACAATAACGTACTCTGCATTTTGTCTGTTAGCTTCTTTCATTTGCGATTTTACGCTTCTGTTAAGATAATCTGTATCACATCTGATATTTTCAGACCTCAGATCAGAGATTAATCTGACTGCAAGAATCCTAGAT
>JAGPCH010000397.1 GCA_018058125.1 Ignavibacteria bacterium
TGATTTGACATCATCCCAGACTTTCGATTGATTTGCATCGAAGCATTTACTTAAAAAAAGATTATGTTTTACATTCTTCGCCTTGCTGCTTCTCATATAAGATGGCGCGGAATATTCCGAATCCATGAAGTCTCTTTTATTATACCTCCATCTCCCCGCTTCGACGCAACTTACGGGAATAGTGACTGTTGTCATAGGCGCTACCAGCACGGAAGTATTCAGCACCCTGTTCTGCTTTGCTCCCGTAAGAATGTCACCGTCCGACATGAAAATAAATTCATCTGATCTATTTTCGATACTAAGATCATTCACACTTCCCGATTCACTTACCTCCTTTATCACTGCCTTTTTATTCTTCAGAGCTTCAGATAAAGAGATATACCCGAAAGTGTTGATCTGATCCGTCCTGAACTGTACTACGCTCATGGATTTGTAACTGGTGAACTTTAATCTACCTGCGTTCATTTTACTACCTTTCCTTTCGTTTTGATTATTAAATTACTTTTTAAATTGTTGCTAAAAACTGCCGCAACGTTCCGGCAAATTTGTTTTTGTTTGAAATAATTTCCTTTAATATTATTACACCAATTGTTAAAGTTTTTGGTATCTTAATTAAAATTTATTTCAATATTTTCAAACATGACATCTACAGGTGGCGGTATTATGCAGACATCAATTCTTGAGATAAGTGAATTTTTTGATTCAATTAAAACTGTTGACTGATTCATCGCTGTACCTATGATCTGAGAAAGTACAATACAGGATCTCATTTTCATTGAAGGAAGATACCCTATTGTTGCGTTTATCAATATTAGTTCAGTTTTCATATGATTTCTAATGTTAAAGAATTTTTCTCTAAGATATTTCAAAACCGCTTTCTTATCTGTAAGAGGATTTAATACATACTGGGATTCATAGATAACATTCTCAGATATATATCTCTCCAGGTGTACTGTATTCAATTCATTCCAGCATTTCTTCAACTGTATTAATAGAATTAATTCTCGGCTGTCCATTTATTTTTAATTATATTTTGAAATTTACTTATTCAAAAATAATAATATAAATCGACCCGTCTAAACTTAAACAACCTTACAATCACTTCTGCAAGGTTGCAAAGAATTTAATTTTTTATGTGGTAGTTTGGTATAAAGCTTAATTTTAAGTGCAGTTTGATGAAATTGACTTGCTGAGGAGAGCTTTTTGAAAATTTTATTTTATCATATCCTGATATCAATATTTGCAGGGGAAAGATTTATTTTAAAAGGCATTCCGCGATTACCGGATATCTGAAAAAAAACAGAATCTGTTTTTCCAAGTTGATCTTTGATCCTTTTATTGATCTTGGATTTTTTTTCACTGAAAGATCCTTCAATCGGGTTTATCAGATCATTTATTCTTTTGTCTATTTCTTCCGGAGAGACATATAGATTTATATGTTTATAAATATTTTTCAATTCCTCTTTATAATGCACCAGATCGTTAAGTCTGATCCCATCAGGATTTTTAAGAAAAAATATATATAAGGTTTTGAAAAGTGGTTCGAGTTTTAATTCAGTGTTTCCCAGATGCGGCATCAATAGCATATAATCATCATTCACGATTATCCCGTAAGGACCCGTAAATCTGTTAATCCCTTTATTGAATAGAAACTGTATCCTGAGACCTTCCAATATCTGAAAAATATGATCGATCAGAGAATTTGGAATTTCCTTTTCTAATATTCTCTTCAGACAACTTCCGCAAATATCCGCTGTCCGGAGTTTAAGTATCACTTCCCTTTTATCTTTGCAGAAATCATTGATGCATCCTCTTACATGATAATGCACAAATTCATTGTACCCGTCGAGTGATTCTATATCCATTAGATTCTGAAGTATATTCTCTATTACCTGATAGGCCACAGGATATTTATGATGAACTCTTATATGAAATTTTTCCCACTCTGCTGCGTGTATGAATATGTTTTTGTCCGCATTACAGTGACTGAACCAGTTAAGTGAATTGAACCTGTTGGTGATCAGCACTACAAAGTCATTTCTCCTGATCCTGCGCTTCTTTCTGAAACTATCGCAGAGACTGAACAACTCTTCAAAGCTTAACGGATAACCTAGTTCTTTGATAAATGTCTTTTTCTTCTTATCCGATTCGAATTTAAAATTGTGCTCAGGATAAAGTTCATAATTCAGAAAATTAAAATCCATCTTGTTAAACTCATACTCACTCATATAAAACTCCATTGTCCCTTTGAATGAATTCAGTAATTCATATACCTCTTTCAGGTCTTCAATATTGTATTCCGGCGAACAGATAAGATGTATTTTCATTTTGTAAATTTATTTTTTATGATTTGAGGATTCGGGAGCTTTGACAATAGATTCCGAAACTATATTTTCCGGATCTTCGTGTGATATTTTGTATCTCTTTGAATACCTTAAAAATTTGTTCCGGAGATCAGGAAAACTTATTTTTGTATCAAGATCATGCATGGTGTATATTCATATTTGAAATTAACAAAGATGAGTTGGATTTTATTCTTTTCAAATATATCTGAAAATACTGTCAAAAATCATCTCCGGACGTTACCGAAATTCTGTGAAAAGTTAATTATTTAAAATATGCTGACAGTTACTCATTGTAAAAAAGCTTGCCACTAATTTTACTAATTTTTTCGAGTCTTTTAATGACTTTTGAATTTCTTCAAACTTAAGAATCGCTCCGAGTCCTTTTCAACCTTAATAAATTTTCAGTCCCTGGATCTTCCTGTAAAGCTTTGTATCCTTTATTCGAGGCGGTTGATTTGAGGAAATAAGAATTATTTTACAAACTCAAAAATAATTCTCCAGTCATTCTTCATACTGACTACATTCCAATCATACTTCGCAGCTGCGTCAAGTGATTCATTTCCTTTTTCACTGTATTCAAATTCTCTTACAGGATCATCGTGATTAACTATAAGCTGTATGC
>JAGPCH010000027.1 GCA_018058125.1 Ignavibacteria bacterium
GATGACCGCGATCTCGATCTGTAAAAATCCGATCTGTAATTATTCTCCCATAAAGGCAATGAGAATCCGAGATGAATGCCGTTAAAATTCTGATTTGTTAATCCGAGATAATAATACCCAAGCTCTAACTTGGGAAGACTAAGAGCTTTGCTTAATTCGACCTGACTCTGATAGATCTGTTTTTCCTGAATGATGAACTTCCGGTGCGGGTCAGCATTTTCAATAGTTCGTTCAAGATCTGCAAAGTCGGGAATTACCGGGACAACAGGATAAAGAGTGTCATTGAATACTATTTTATTTCCGCCGTTTAACTCCGTTAACTTTTGATTTAACTCATTTATTTTATTTTCAAGTACCAGTAATTCGGAATTTGAATTAAGCAAATTGATCTTTGCTTTATTCACATCAAGTATATTCCCTTCGCCTTTATCCATTTTTATCTGAAAAAGATCAAGTAGGGTTTTCATGGATTCTGTCCTGCTTAATAAAAGCTTTTTTTTCTTGTTAAGATAAATGAGCTCTATACATGTAAACTTAGCTTCCAAAAGGATGTCCTGCCGTAAAATATCCTGTTCATAAGCAGTCTGACTGATCTTCAGATCTGCAACTTTATTTCTCTTGCCGTAAGATGTTGGAAAATCAAAAGACTGTATGACTTTTATTTCCGTCTGATCTCCCTGATTGTCAGCTGCTCCGAAAAGGTTTGTGATCTCTACAAAAGGATCATACAGTGAATTTCCGACTCTCGATTCAAGCTTCTTTGATTGCAGATACTGATTATTTGCAATAATTGCCTTATTGTTTTTTGAAATTTCCCCGAGTGTTCGTTCCAGATTACTCTGAGAGAATGAATCCGAAAATAAAATCACTGTGATAAGAAAGATGAATACAGGAGTAAGCATGATTACTTTTTTGTAATTCATAGAATTATGTTTTATTAAATTTTTCAGTTTTATTGTTGATAAGAAAATAAACTATCGGGATAACGAGTAAATTCAAAAGTGTAGAGCTGAACAATCCGCCAATAATAACTACAGCCATCGGACTTTGAATTTCATTTCCGGGAAGATCGCCTGCAATTGCAAGGGGAACAAGCGCAAGCCCCGCAGTAAGAGCTGTCATCAGTATAGGACTTAGCCTGTCTTTAGATCCTTCAATGATCGTCTGATAAATTCCGATCCCCTGTGAACTTAATGCCGAATACCTTGAGACAAGCAATATCCCGTTTCGGGTAGCTATTCCAAAAAGCGTTATGAATCCGATTATAGACGGAATGCTGATTATCCCTGATGTAAAATATATGCTTAACACTCCGCCGATCAATGCAAGCGGTAAGTTCAGCAATATGATCGCGGATAATTTCATATCTTTAAATTCCTGATACAGCAAAATGAAAATGATCAGAAATGACAATAGTGAAGCTATCATCAGTCTTCTGGAAGCTTCTTCTTCGGCTTCAAACTGTCCTCCGTATTCTATGCTGTATCCTTCAGGTAATTCGATTGAAGAATTTACAATACTCCGGATCTCATCTACTGCGCTTCTCTGATCCCTTCCGCTTACATTCACGGAGACCACTGTTTTCCGCTGGAGATTTTCACGGTTGACTGTGTTTGGTCCGGATGAAGAAACTATATCCGCAACATAACTCAGCGGAATTTTTTCTCCGGTTTGCGTATCGATCATCGCATTTTTTATGTTCTCTATGTTTCCTCTGTTTTCGGAATTATATCTTAAAACAATATCAAATCTTTTCGAGCCTTCGAATACTTCAGAAACTTTCTCACCTGCAAATCCTACATCTATCATCCTGGTAAACTCACCTATTGTAATGCCATACTTTGCAAGTACTTCCCTTTTTGCTTTAATTTTGATCTGCGGGATCTCTATCTGCGGCTCAACTGAAATATCCACAAGCCCCTGAATATTCTCAATCGCTGATTTTACTTTATTAGAAATTGAAAACATTTGGTTCAGATCCTGACCATAGATTTTAATAGCAATATTGGATCTTGTACCGGAAAGCATATGATCGATCCTGTGTCCGATGGGTTGTCCTATTGTAATATTGGCTCCGGTTACACCGGTTAATTTTTCCCTGACATCATCCATAAACTCACTTCTGCTTCTTTCACCCAGTTTAAAAGGTGCTTCAACTTCCGAAGTATTGACTCCCAGAGCATGTTCATCCATTTCAGAACGGCCTGTTCGTCTGGCGGTAATTGGGATCTCCGGAATTGTAAGAAGTGTTTTCTCTATTTCTGTTCCGATCTTACCGCTTTCTTCAAGCGAAATTCCGGGAAGACTAACAGCGCTTATTACCAGCGAACCTTCATTGAACTCAGGCAGGAAATTTCTTCCGAGTGTTAAAAGCAAAATCATGCTCACAGCAAACAATCCTATTGCCGCAGCTAATATTAACTTCTTTGCATTCATTACTTTTTCGAGAATGTACACATACTTTCTCTGCAGATATTTTACCAGTTTGCTTTCGTCCGAATGCTTTTCCAGCATATCTTCACTTGTAAGCAGATAGCTGCACAGCACAGGTGTAAGCGTTATAGAAACGATAAGTGACGCAAATAGAGAAACTATAAATGATATCCCGAGCGGCGCAAGAAGTCTTCCTTCCATTCCCGATAAAAAGAATAATGGAACGAATGCTACTATGATGATAAGAGTTGCGTTAATGATTGATGTTCTGATCTCTACTGATGCATTAAAGATCACTTTTAATTTTCCCCTTCTCTCATCAGGCGGCTTTCTTGAATTTTCCTTTAACCGTTTAAAAACATTTTCCACGTCTATGATCGCATCATCCACAAGCGCTCCGATCGCAATTGCCATACCGCCAAGACTCATCGTGTTTATTGTCAGACCTAACCATTTCAAAGTAAGGATTGCAATTATCAGTGATATCGGAATTGCTATGATAGAAATTACAGTCGCCCGCCAGTTCATTAAAAAAATGAATAAAATTATTATTACAAACAATGATCCTTCTATCAGGGTCTTATTAATATTGCTGATGGAAGCTTCTATAAAATCCGCCTGTCTGAATATGTTAGTGTTTATTTTTACATCTTCCGGCAAAGATTTTTTCAGATCAAGAATAGTATTATCAATTTCTTCAGTAAGCTCAATAGTGTTTGTTGACGGCTGTTTCATAACGGTCATGATAATCGCGGGATTACCGTTAACGGAGGCATCGCCGATCTTTGTAGCAGAGCCTATCTTAATTTCAGAAACATCTTCGATCTTTATCGGATAATTATCGACTGTCTTTATTACAGATTTTCCAATTTCAAAAACATCACCTGTTCTGCCAAAACCCGTTATGATATACTCATTTCCGTATTCATTCATAAAACCGCCCGAAGCATTTTCATTAGATTCTTCAGCAGCCTTCAGCAGTTCACTTATCGACACATTGAAATAGTTCATCTTCTGAGGGGATGCAAGTATCTGATACTGCTTGAATTCTCCGCCGATCACTACTACCTGAGAGACTCCTCCTGTTGCAAGAAGTTTTGGTCTGATTGTCCAGTCCGTAATAGTCCTGAGATCTATCGGAGAAGTTATATCCGAGCTGACACTGATCAGCATTATCTCTCCCATAATGGATGACTGCGGCGCAAGTGTCGGATCCCCCGTACCTTGCGGTAATTTTTCCCTGACCGATGAGATTTTCTCCGCCACTATCTGTCTTGCTATGTAAATGTCCGTACCCCATTCAAACTCAACCCATACTATTGAAATACCCGCTGATGATGATGAACGTACGCGCCTGACATTTGTCGATCCGTTGACTGCTGATTCTATCTGAAAGGTGACAAGCTTTTCCACTTCATCCGGCGCCATTCCGTGTGCCTCAGTCAGTACTACAACTGACGGCGCCGTCAGATCAGGTAATACATCTACCTCCATATTCGCCGCAATGTAAGTTCCGAATATAAGAAGAAATGAACTTGCTATGACAACTAAGAACCTGTTCTTTAAAGCAAAATCTATTATTCTGTTTAACATTCTGTTTACGCTTTTATAAAATTATTAATGCTCATGACCATGATCGGGAATAGTACCTGACATTGTTGCAAGCTTGATATTATAAGCTCCTTTGGTCACAACTCTCTCACCGCTTTCTATTCCCGATAATACTTCAACATTCCTTCCGTCTCCAGCGCCTATCTTAACTTCCCTTTTCTGAAAACTCTCGCCACCGGTCTGAACATACACATAAAACATTCCCTGCTCTTCTATCAAAGAAGACACAGGCACGACAAGAGCTTCCCTGATCACATCTGAAAAAAGATAAACCTGTACAAATGAACCGGATAACAAATTTCCGTTATTCTCAATTTCAAAATTAACCGGAACATAAAAATTATTATTACCCGTTGTCCTTCCGTAAGAAACCAGTGTTCCGTTCAGATCAGAAGTGTTATAAACTTTATTGTCATATTCTGTTTTGAAGTTAGCCGTTCTGACCGAACCTAATCTAGAGTAATACTCCTGCGAGACCTCAGCAGTGAGCAGCAGCTTCCGGTTTTTGGTAACGCTTCCCAACGGCTGTCCGGCTGAAACAAACTGTCCTTCGTTTACAAAAAGTCTGTTTACATATCCGCTTATCGGACTGTAAACATTTTCTCCGTCACCGGAATAATTTTCCGAAATGTTATTGTAAATAATTTCCGCATTCTGAAGTGCATTCTCTCTTTCAAGAAATTCTTTTTGAGAAATGATCTTATCCTTTACAAGCTCTTTACCTCTTTCGTAGTCTGCCAATGCTTTGTCATACATAAGTTGAATTTCAGCAAACCTCACATCAATGTTTTTTTCGATCACGTCACTTCCTTTTATGCTGAATAGTAATTCGCCCGATCCGACCATCGCGCCGATAGTTGCATTACCTCTGCTCATGCTGACTATTCCCTGGGATTTTGAAACGATCATAGATTCATCACCAGGAGAGGCGCTCAACTGTCCCGAAGCTTTGATCACTTCATTAAACGGCTTCCGGATCACTTCCTCATTTGCAAAATCAATTTTCCATGCCTGCTCTTTCAGATAAGTTAAATCCTCTTCTACTGATCCTTCTTTCTGATCAAAGAAAGCCGAGCCTTCGTCTTCATAAACCGTTATGTCATCTATGATAATCTGATCAAAGGAATTTTCTGAAGTAATATCAAATATCAACTGACCTTTTCCCTGCATTTGCGGAGTTAATGACAACCTGAATATTCCCGGTGATGAAGGAGCTGAGGATGTTTCACTGATCTCATTATCACCGACTTTCAACTTAACTGTGACAGTGCCTTCAGTAAATGCTTTAAATGTTTCTCCGAGATGAGTGAAGTGCGCGGCAAATTTTGTTTCTGTTCCTGTGATCAGTGGTTTGAAATCTACAAACAACTCGGTTTTATCTGAATAAATTGTATACACCAATGGTTCAAGCTCACTGCTGCTTTCAGTAATTTCTTCGGTATCCTCTTTGCCGCAACCTATAAACAGCAAACTGAGAATTACAATAAATATTGATGTTAAATTTTTCATATTATTATTTTTACAAATTGAGTTTCTTAAATCATTAATGTTTTTAAATATATTTTAAATAGGAGTTCAGTTACGTAATTCACTTTTTAATTCATTAAGTGTCTTTGTGAATCTGGCATACTCATCTTTCAGTTCGGTAAATTGGTTAGCATGCTGATACTTATCCATATTCATACCGGTCTTTCTGAGCTCATTAGTTTTTGTTTTCAAAGTCTCAAGAGCTGTTCCCGTAATTTCCGGTGACATATCCGGCAGAGTTTTCAGAAGTCCTAAGATTTCAGCAACCGGCTCCTCAAGGTGTCCGGGATTTCCGCCGTTAATGCTTTTTCCCATCGAACTGTTTATCTGATCGATCTTCATCCATGCTTTTCCTGACTCAGATGTTGGAGTTTTGTTTTGAGTCGGTGTGGTTTCTTTTTTCTGTGTTTCGGTTTTATAATCTGATTTTTCTTGTGCAGTTTTATTTTCAGTTTCCTTTTCCCCGCATCCTGAGAAAACGAAAAGAATTAATAAACACGACGCAATATAATTTGCAAATGATATTTTCATTTTTAAAAATTTAAATTTATGATAAGGATTAGTATTCTAAAGAAACAAATTTTCGTTAGAAACTATGATTATTACTTACTGAAATGTAAAATTGAATTTGTGATGTAATGTTAAGAAAGAGGAGGAGCTCTTAAGCCTTTGTAGCTGAAGAGAATTCTGTTGGAGTTTATTTCGGAATTTTCATTTGTAATAAAGAAACAGGGAGAAGGATTGTTTGAATTCAGATTATCCTGAAGAAGAATTTCTGATTGAATTTTACTGGGAAAGACTTTGATAAGAGAACTAATCCCTCTCAGTGTAAACACTTCTTTGTTAGCTGTATGATTATAATTTTTATATAAATCATGCAGGCTATGATCATTATTTGGGCAATGATCGTGATCAGAAAATATTTTGTAAACATTTATACAATGATCTGATTCATGATGATCGTGATGAATTATCCCATGACTGAGTATCAGAGAGTATGAAAAGAATAACGCAAATATGATTAGTTTTTTTGTGATCATTTTTTTTAGGAATTAAATTTACTTTTCTTAATACAAAATGTAAAGGTATTTATAGTATAAGTTCAATTTTTAAAAACACGGCGGAGGAAGCTTAAATCAAAATTCCCGGATCAATTCCGCTGAAGCTCACAAAAATCCAATCCGTTCAGACTAACATTTTTCTTATACTATTTTTAGTTTGCTTAAAAATAAATTTTGAATAAAAAAATATCACTTTGCATACATGCGCATTTCTATCAACCGCCAAGGGAAAATGCATGGACTGATGAGATCGAAATCCAGCCTTCCGCAGCTCCTTTTCATGACTGGAATGAAAGGATACTTCAGGAATGTTATAAACCAAATTCGGAAGCTGTAATAGTGGATGATCAGGACAATGTCATTCACAGGATCAACAATTACGAATATTATAATTTCAATTTCGGTCCTTCCCTTCTCGGCTGGATAAAAAAAAAACACGGCAAGACCTATTCTAAAATTGTAGACGGAGACAAGGCAAGTTTAGCTTTGCATAACGGACACGGGAATGCCATAGCAATGATCTACAATCATCTGATCATGCCGCTTGCAAACAGACAGGACAAGATCACACAGATAAAATGGGGCGTTGCGGATTTCAGATTTCATTTCGGCAGAGATCCCGAAGGCATATGGCTTCCCGAAACAGCCTGTAATGTTGACACACTTGAGATATTAGCCGAAGAAAATATTAAATACATTATTCTTGATCCTTCTCAGGCAGACAAGGTAAGAAAGAAAGGGAAGATCAGATGGACAGATGTCTCTTCGGGAAGCATTAACACCAATCTCCCTTATGAATATATTTCCGAAAAAAATCCCGGCAAGTCAGTTTATATATTTTTTTATGACGGACCGCTTTCAAAAAACATTGCATTCGATGATCACATTTATGATTCGGCAAGATTAATGAACCGGCTGAGACAGGTGCCTTTGCATTATAAAGAAAAAGATAATCTCATAAGCGTGGGTGTAGACGGTGAGACATTCGGTCATCACAAAAAATATACGGAGAGAACTTTATCTTACCTCTTTTCGGAAATGATCCCTGATTCAGAGTTTAAAGTTGTTAATTTTGGAGAATATCTTTCCCTTCATCCGCCGGCATATGAAGTGAAAATCAAAGAGGGCTATAACGGAGAAGGTACATCTTGGAGCTGTCAGCACGGAGTCGGAAGATGGAAAGAAAACTGCGGTTGCGGCAGATCGGATGAATATCCGAGTCAGGAATGGAGGAAACCTCTGAGAGAGAGTCTGGACTGGTTAAGTGATAATCTGATCTTAATTTTTGAATCCGAAGGAAATAAATATTTAAAAGACATATGGATAGCCCGAAATGAATATATAGATGTTATTTTGAATAATGATAAAGAGCATCTTCAAAAGTTTTTCTATTCTAATTGTAATCGGGTTCTGACTGATGAAGAATGTGTAATTTGTATAAAACTTTTAGAGATGCAGAAATATGCTATGCTAATGTACACCAGCTGTGGCTGGTTCTTTTCCGACATATCCGGAATTGAGACTCTGCAGATACTGCAGTATGCAGCCCGGGCAATAGAGTTTGCAAAAGAGATCACAGGAGTATCACTTGAAGATGAATTCATTAAAAAAATATCCGGTGCGAAAAGTAACAAGGGCGAGGAATTCAATGGTGATGTAATGTATAAGAAAGAAGTTCTGAAAAAAGTAAAGAGCATTTGAATTTAAAAATCTTATAGAAAAGTTGGATCAGAATCTGTTTAATCATTCCCGGACATCGGAGAAATGGAAAAGAATTGGCATCAGAAAACGCGCGGGAGTTGCATTGCCGTTATTTTCCGTTTATTCAAAAAACAGCATAGGAATAGGAGAGATACCTGATCTGAAGCTTTTAACTGACTGGTGCTGTAATACAGGTTTATCCATAATCCAGCTTCTGCCGCTTAATGAAGTTGGCTTTGATTTCTCGCCATATAATGGTGTAAGCACTTTTGCTCTTGAGCCGATGTACATTTCCTTAAAAGATCTCAGGAAGACCGATCTGAAACCATTCAGAAATGAAATAAGGGATCTGAAGAAAAAATATGTAAACTTTAAAGATTCGGGAAAATTAAATTATGAAATTAAGAATGAAAAGCTGAGACTGCTCAGAAAAATATTCAGTTCGGTCGATCTTAGCAGGATAAAGAACTTTGAAATTTTTGTGAATGAAAACAAACATTGGCTGAGATATTATTCGCTTTTCAGAATACTGACTGTAATGCACGATGGAAAGGACTGGGCGGATTGGGAATTGAAGTACGCTTACATTTCATCATTGACCGCTGAAAAGATCTTAAGGGAAAATGAAGACGAAAGAAATTTTTATTACTGGATGCAGTGGCAGCTGTTTGAACAGCTGAGGTCAGTTAAAAGATATGCTTCAAAGAAAGGAGTTCTTTTAATGGGTGATCTTCCTTTTCTTGTATCACGCAACAGTGCAGACGTATGGGCTTATAAAAATTTTTTCAAGCTAAGCCTGTCTTCCGGCGCACCGCCTGATATGTATTTTTCAAAAGGTCAGCGTTGGGGAATGCCTCCGTATAACTGGGAGAATATTGAGCTTCAGGATTTTGTATACTTAAAGCAAAGGCTGAAATATGCTGCTAATTTCTATGACATGTTCAGGATAGATCACTTTGTCGGATTGTTCAGGATATGGACGATCAGTAAAAATGAATCTTTGGAGAATGCAGGATATAACGGTAAATTTGATCCGGAAGAAGAATATTACTGGGAAGGACACGGTAGAAAAATACTGGAAGTAATGAATGAAAGTTCGGATATGCTGCCGTGTGCAGAAGACCTCGGTACCGTTCCTGAATGTTCAGGAAAGGTACTGAAAGAATTCGGAGTGACAGGTATAGATGTAATGAGATGGGAAAGGAATGCAAAATATGATTTCAAACCTGCGGAATCCTACAGGGTAAATTCAAATGCAACTGTATCTACACACGATTCCAGTTCACTGCCCGCTTGGTGGAAATATGAAGCCGGCACCATAGATGAATTTGCTTTCAGAAAGATCTGTGAAAATATGAACATATGGAATGAAGATTATTATTATCTTTCGGAGAAATTATTTATTGGCAATAAGAATGGCAGATTATCATGGAAGAAAGAGATCTCAAATGTATATGTGCTGCTGGAGACATTGAAAATGGATTATGATCGTGCTGCTGAAATTATAAATATATATCTTTCCAGCTTCAGTGAGAAGAATAAATTTCTGAAATATATAGGTGAAGGTGACACAGAAAATATATCCGGAGAGGATGTCCCGGTAAGTTTTATCAGAGATACGCTCGAAAAAATTTCTTCTACAGATTCGATATTCTCTATACAGCTGTTAATGGAATATCTCTATCTTGATAATGACATTCTGAAAAATTTCAGCGGTGAAGGTTTCAGGATTAACTCACCCGGAACGGTGAGCGGAGACAATTGGTCGATGGTAATACCGGTCTCTATGGAAGAACTCGGGGAGATGAAGATCAATAAATTGATAAAAGAATTAAATTTTAAATCAGGCAGAACATCATAGTAGATCTTTATTTTAACCAGACATTATGCAACTCCCTCCGCAAACTTAAACAACGTTTTATAAACAA
>JAGPCH010000398.1 GCA_018058125.1 Ignavibacteria bacterium
AATGAAACGGGAGTAAAGGGAAAGTTATTATTTAAACCTTTAAGGATAGCATTGACAGGAAGTGAGAACGGACCTGAATTACCTTTAATTGCTGAGATATTTGGAAAAGATAAAGTAATAAGCTTAATAAATAAATGGATATAACAAACAATCCCGTCAGTTAGATCAACTGACGGGATATTTAAAAAATCTATCTGATCTTTTTCTTATGTCTGTTTTTTCTGAGCCTTTTCTTTCTCTTATGAGTAGACATTTTAGCTCTTTTTCTTTTTTTACCACAAGGCATTTAGTCTGTTTCCTTTCTGGATAGTTATTTTTATTGTTAAAAAATTATTCTTCTAATTCCTCTTGTACTACTTTCTTAAATTCTTTAGAAACTTTAAACATTGGTATGAATCTTTTACCTAAAGATATCTTCTCGCCTGTTTTCGGATTTCTTGCTATCCTAGGATGTTTAACATTGTTCTTGTATGTTCCGAATCCTCTTATTTCAACGGATTCATTTCTCTTCAGCGATTCGATCACACATGATATAAAACCTTCAACGACTATTTCTGTTTCTTTCTTACTTAACCCGGTTTCTTCGGAAATTTTAGCAGCGATTTGAGCTCTGGTCATATCAAAAAAAAGTTATAATTAATATTCAAATTTATATTGTAATAGAGGTTGATTAATAAATTCATTCTGAAGATCTTCTTTTATGGATTTGATCTCATTATTAGAAAATCCTTCAAGTATCCTTTCTACAAAAGATAATCTGACTTTTTCTTTGACAATAACCGGCTCTCCGTCTATACCTGCCATTCTTCCGGCAATTCTTATAGCATCTTCATATGTACCTATTGAATCCACCAGTCCTATTTTTTCCGCTTGTCTGCCTGTAAAGACTCTTCCGGTTGCATATAGCTTCAATGTATCCATGTTCATCTTTCTCTCTTTGGAAACGACTTCAAGAAACTGCTCAAAAGAATCATCAACTATTTCCTGAAAATACTCCTTATCCTTTTCATTAATTTCTCTTAAAGGATTTCCTGCATCTTTCAGATCACCGCTTTTTATGATCGTCTGTGAAACTCCTATCTTCTCAGCCAGATCTTTAAAATTTGTAAGATTGATTATAACTCCTATGCTTCCAACCAATGAACCGCCATCCGCAACTATGATGCTTCCTCCGCAGGCTGCGTAATATCCGCCGCTTGCTCCGAGTGAACTGATTGAAACTATAACCGGCTTTCCTGCATCGCGGACACTTTTTATCATCTCATACATTTCCTGAGATGCCGCTACCCCTCCGCCGGGTGTATTGACTCGAAGGATTATTGCTTTTATGGAATTGTCTTCTCCGTATTCTTTAAATTGTCTTACAATTGATCCTGAGGTGAGTATAGTAAAATCAAGATCTACAACTGCTACTTTACCGTTACCCGATCCTGATATCTCATAATATCTGTCTCCTGAAGAAGATGTAACTTTTGCAAGATACAAAAAACTTAATCCTGCAAATAAAATTGCTATTACAAATAAGGATATAAAGATCCCCCAGAATAATCTTCCTGAACCTGATTGATTTGAAGTTGACTGATTATTCTGCAATGTATTTTATTTTTGTAATGAATTCTTTTTATCTAAAGCATCTTTTGCTTCATCGGTCATATCAAGATTTGCATATACGGTTACAAGTAACTCATATATCTGAGGTTCGAGATCTTTTTTGCTAAGATTAACTGTCAATGGTTTAAGATAGCTTAATGCTTCCGTAAATTTCCCTTTGTAATCACTGTTCTCATCAGCTATTCTCATATTTTCACCGGATTTTGCAAGTGCTAATGCCAGGTTATAACTCGAAGTTTCATAATATGGATTATCTTTCGGTAAATTCGGAATAGTAATTACTTTTGTAAATGTTCCGATGGCTGCATCTATTGAATTCTGCTGCATCAATGCAAGACCTGTTTCAAATAGAACTTTTGCTACCAATACTGCATCTTCAGGATTTGTAGATTTTGCAGCGATATCATTTAATATCTGGATTGCATTATCTTTTTCTCCAAGTGCAAGATAAGTCTGACCGACTGCGCTCATTGATTTCAGACTGTCAGGGATTATAGCTGCGGAAGACTGAAAATCCAGTAACGCATCCTGAAAATAACCTTTTGCGCCGGACAAATCTTTATTGTTTTCAGCATCAATACCATTCTGGAAAGCCTTTGCTCCTCTGTTATATTTATCAACCCATAAAGCTAAGATCTTATCTCCGTATAAATTTGAAATTGCCAGACTTTTCTGAAAAGATTCCTGGGCTTCTTTTAATTTTCCAAGTTCGATCTGTGAATATCCGAGCATATACCATCCTTCATCATCTTTTGTATCAATTGCAAGTCCCTTTTTTAATTCCTGTTCAGCTTTTATATAATCCTGCTGCTGGAAAGCAAGTTTTCCGGTAGTGGATTCTGCTGATGAACAACCCATGTAATAGACTGTTCCGGACAAAATTACCATTGTAAATATTACAAAGTATAGTCTTTTAAACAAACTCATTTTTGTGATTCTCCTAAGGTTTATAATGTTAGTTAATTGACGTAAATATAAGCATTATAAATGCTTTATTCAATTTACGAATTTATTGATTCTTGATTTAATCGTTATGTTCTTTAATCTTTTTCTTATTCCTTAAGACTATTTAGATGCATTGTGAACTCCGGAATAGATTGCTGCCATATTTTTTAGCTAAATCTCATATTGACAAAATTTGACAAAACTGACGTTAGTGACTGTTAAAAAAGACAATTTAATAAAAGCAGAAGTTTATTTAACTTTTCCAAAAAGCTCCGGAGTATGATAAATTAAACAGAGAAACATTTAAAATTCGCATTTTTTTAGGTTTTATCTTTTCAGACTTTCTGATTTTAATTGAGATAAATCATTATATAATAAGTTTTGATATTGGCACACTATGTG
>JAGPCH010000399.1 GCA_018058125.1 Ignavibacteria bacterium
GTATATGCATTGTAAGGATTGTTTTCGTATTCTTCCAGGTTCAAAGCGCCGGGTAGTTTAGCAAGTCCCTTTACATAATTTCCCATTATGGAAATAGTAGTCCGGCTATCGGGATAAATCTGCATAACGGAATTAAGAAGATTAAAATACTGATTGTTGTGCTCTCTGTATCCGTCATAATTCCGGTAATTATATGAAGCGAAGAATTTATAGTTATTTGTCATAAGTCCGGTCTTGATACCGTTTTGCGACATTCCATAGCTTCCGAACATGTTATTCTGTTTTACATAATTTGCTTTAAAAGTCATGTCGGTTAAAAAATTCACTACGCCACCCGGAGCATTTGTATAAAGTGAAGATAAATTTCCTTTGGCGATCTCAACAGTTTCAAGAGAGGTATAATCTATTGCATCTACCGATCCCTCGCCATCCGCTTCGGATTCGGGAATCCCGTCCTGAAGAATTCTGATCCCGCGAATTCCTGAGTTAGACCTGTTACCATAGCCTCTTATTGAAAGTCTGACATCATAACCACCATAACGGGACTGAAGAAACAAACCCGGTACATCATTCATGACATCTTTCATTCCGATGTTTCTGCTGTAGGCAAGTTCCTTTTTATCAACTCTGAAAACAGAAAAAGGAATGTCAATAATTTTTCCCGGAATTCTTGTTCCGGTAATTACAATTTCCTGTGTTTCAGCTTCTTCCATTTCTTTTTTTACTTCAAGAGAATCTTTTATTTCCTCATTTTTTTCATATTCATCTTCCTGAGAATAAGCTATATCAGAAATAAATACAAAAACAAAAGTAAAGAGTATAAATCTTAAGACAGGAACAATTATCATTTTGTTATTTATTAGAAAATATTTTTATTGGAAAATGTTAAACGTTAAATTTATTTTTAAAATATTAAGTAGTTTGATTACATTTCAAATCCAGCTTCAGCTGACCAGTAAAATTTAATTAAAACTTTTTAAATTAAAAATTGGGGGAATAGATATTCATTATTCCCCCGAATTATAATCCGAAAGAAAGGGGGTTTCCGGATTATGTGAACATTAATATGTGCCTCTAAGCGTCAGGACCGAATTAACTCCGGGGGCGTTAATACCCGAAGCAAACGTCCTGTAATTCAGATCAAGAAGATTATTTATCTCAAGCTGAAGCTGAAGATTTTTGTTAAGCTGATAAGCTCCTTTTACATTCAGAGTAAACCAGTTTGGCATACCGTCAGGAGTGGCATCCTGAAAATTATCCTCACCGCTTAAGCTGTAATCTTTTTTAAGTTTCCATGCATTATAAAGCATGCTGAATTCACCCTGGAATCTGTCAAGATTTAATACAAAACCTGACTTTCCGAAAAGCGGCGGAATGTGATCAAGAGGTAAATCGGAACTGTCAGTTGTGACTCTGCCATAAGTATATGACACTGTGTTGATCATAGACAGATAGTTAGTAATGTCAGCGTTTAGATTTACTGTCGTTCCCCAGATATATCCTGTCTGCGCATTCTGATTTGCCATTACATTAGCTGTATCACCTTCATAAATTATAATAGGGCTTCCGTTGTAAGTATAAGGAGCAGTTACGATAGCATCGTTTATGTAAGTATAATATCCGATAGCCTGTGCAAAGATCCTGTTTGAAAAAATGTTAGAAACTCCAAGCTCACCGCCGTAAGTGTATTCGGGACCCAGATCCGGATTCGGTACTATAACAGAGCCGTAAGCTGCTCCTGTTCTCGGTACAGTTTCAAATATTTTTGAAAGATCATCTATATCCGGAGCTCTGAATCCGGTAGATCCGTTTATATAAATTTTCCATTCATCCTGAGGCAGGAAAGTAAAGCCTAAATTACCGCTGAAAGCTCCGTTACTCTGATCGATCCCGTTCGGATAAAGCTGAGCAAATTTATAGAATGTTGTATCAACAAATGAAGCGCTTAAACCTACATAGCTGTATCTTGCTCCGATCATGGATGAGACTTTATTGTTGATTCTCCAGCTATCCTGAATATAGACAGCGAAAGAATTCATGCTGTTGTCACCGTCAGGATATCTGGTATCAGCAGGAGATTCTTCAAGCGTGTTTACATTTCTTCTGAAAGCAGTTGAAGTTACGGTATTGTAATACCATTCAATTCCATAACTCAGATTATGAAAACTCTGCGGATTTTTGGTTTTAAGTATTTTGTTAAAATCAGCATTTACAGAAAAGACATCTACATTCTCGGTTCTTGATGTTAAGAAGGTTTTACCGAAACCTCTGTTGTTTCTGCTTTCATTAACATCCTGATAAGCCAGAAGTATATTAGAATTATCAAAGAATGTCTGCTTGCCGATCAAGTTAAGTTTATACGAACCCAGGATTCTTCTTTCCGGACCGTAATACCACTGTGCATTAGTGAAATTTCCCGTAGCCGGATCAATCGTATTTAATCTGTCATAACGCGGAATGTCATTGGTATTTGAATACTGAAAATTGAACGTGTGATTTACTGTCGGACTTTGTTTAAAAAGGAATTTTGCAAGAATGTCATACTGATTATAACCGGACGGATCCTGTGAATAATAATTATCTGTTGCGATCATTGTATCTTTACCATTAATATGTTGTGCAGTAAACTTTCGCAGCCAGTTTGGGTTTTTCAGATCTTTTGTTCCCATTGTCAAAGCATTGAAATTTGAATAGGTAAAACTTCCGAGAAATCCTACTTTTTCGTTTGCAATGTTAAAATTGAAATGTCCTGTATTTTCGTTATCAGCAGAAGAATATCTGTATAAAGCCGTTCCGGTTGAGAAGGTATTCCCATTTAGACTAAGTATCGGATCTTTAGTATAATAACTCATTACACCTCCGAGTGCATCACTGCCATAGACAGTAGATCCTGCTCCGAAAAGAACTTCAGTTCTTTTTAAGACATTATCATCTATTCTTAAAACATTCTGTAAA
>JAGPCH010000028.1 GCA_018058125.1 Ignavibacteria bacterium
TTATTGAAATATCAAAGTATATAAAATTATTTTTCAAAAATGAATTTTTATTAATCTTGAATTAGCATTCGCTAATAGGTATTTTTATTTTTTAAATATAAATTAATTTTATAAATGAGTTTATTAGTTATTGGATCACTTGCTTTAGATACAATTGAAACACCCTTTGGAAAAGCTGAAAGAACCTTAGGAGGTTCTGCAACATTTATTTCAACATCTGCAAGCTATTTTACTGACAATGTCAGACTGGTAGGAATTGTAGGATATGATTTTCCTGATGAGGAAATACAATTTTTAAAATCAAAAAATATCGATCTCTCAGGTCTTGAAATTTCTGAAACGAAGAAAACCTTTCACTGGCATGGAAAATACGATTTTGATTTAAATACTCGCGATTCATTGGTTACAGAATTAAATGCTTTTGAAACTTTCGATCCGGTAATTTCAGAAAAATTCAAGGACAGTGAGTATGTCTGTCTTGGAAATTTACACCCGTCTCTTCAGCAAAAAGTTGTAAAGCAGATTACAAATCCAAAACTGATAATGTGTGACACAATGAATTTCTGGATTGAAGGAGCTCATAAAGAGTTACTAGAGACATTAAAACTTGTTAATTTATTGGTCATTAATGACAGTGAGGCGCGAGAACTTTCCAAAGAGTTTAACCTTGTAACAGCTGCTAAAAAAATAATGGATATGGGTCCGAAAATCCTGATCATTAAAAAAGGCGAACATGGAGCATTGTTGTTTACAAAAGATACCGTTTTCTCTGCTCCTGCTTTCCCAATGGAAAAAGTATTTGATCCTACCGGTGCCGGTGACACGTTTGCAGGCGGTCTAATGGGTTGGCTTACAAAGACAAATGATCTTTCAGAAAAGAATCTTAAGCTGGCTGTAATTTACGGCAGCGCAATGGCTTCTCTTGCAGTAGAAAAGTTTTCTCTTGACGGTATTCGCGATTTAACTAAAGATCAGATTATGAACAGATTCAACGAATTTAAAAAGTTAACTCATTTTGAAGAGATAAATTTATAGTTAAAATTAGTGAATATCTGAAACATGTAATTTATAATCACGTAATCCATGCAGATTATTAAAACAGACGCATTTGTATTGAAGAGTTTTAAATACGGCGAGACAAGTAAAATTGTAACGCTGTTTACAAAAGATCATGGAAAATTAAATGCAATAGTAAAAGGTGTGAGAAACTACAAATCAAGAATATGCGGTACAATGGAGAGTATGAATTATATTTCAGCAGTCATTTATTTAAAGGAAAGCAGAGATTTGCAGCTTGTTTCAAATGCTGAATACAAAAGATCCTTTAAAGGGATAGTAAATAATATTGATAAAATTGAAATTGCATATAATATTATTGAGTTACTTAATAAATCAGTTGTTGAAAATTATGTCAATGACCGGATTTTCGAATTACTGATAAATGTATTTTCAAAACTTGATACTGCTGAAAATAACTATTCAAATTATACATTATATTTTTTGATTAAATTGTCGAATATACTCGGACTTTCGCCGGAGTTTACTAAAGTTTACAAGGAACATGAAACTTTTTTTACATTAAATGAATTTTACATGAACGATGATATATATAATGAATTTTATGTGTTTACACAGGGATCACTCGAAAATTTAGAATTTGTAGTTTCCGATCATTCACTCATAAGTAAATTTATTTTTAATTATGAAAGATTTGTTTCAAATCATACTCAGGGACTGACAAAGTATAAATCAAGCAAAGTATTTAAACAATTAAACTCAATAACTTAAAATTAAAATTTAATTCATTTTTAATAAAAAATAGATTAAGGAGAAAATTATATGTCAAAAAAATCTGTAGTATTTGCCGGTCTTCTTCTGGTAGTTGCAATGTCTTTTGGAGGTCTGTTAATAGCTAATTTTGGAAATGTTAAGCAAATCATAGCTGCCGGTCCTCAGGTTGATTTTAAATCGGCGCCTGAAGGTCAGAATTCAAACCCGCAATTGCAAAGTTTGAATGACGCATTTGTTGAAATTGCTAAATCTGTAACGCCTACGGTTGCTTATATTGAAGTAACTACAGGAAGTGAAAACGATGAAGATCAAAATAAACAATTTCAGTTGCCGTTTAATTTACCCCCAGAATTTGGAAACCCTGAAGGACCGGACGGACCTCAGGGAAGAGGAAGTGGTTCGGGTATTTTAATTAGTAATGACGGATATATTTTAACAAATAATCATGTTGTTAAAAATGCTTCTGATAATGGTATAAAAGTGATATTGACAGATAAACGGGAATATACTGCTAAGATGATTGGTGTAGATCCAAATACAGATCTTGCTGTAATAAAAGTTGATGCATATGATCTGCCATCTATTACGATTGGTAATTCTGACAATGTACAGGTAGGTCAATGGGTCGTTGCTATTGGAAATCCATTAGGACTGAATAGTACTGTAACAGCCGGAATAGTTTCAGCTTTGGGTAGAAATATTCAATTAGGCGGAGACAGTTATGCAATAAACAATTTTATTCAGACTGATGCAGCAATAAATCCAGGAAACAGCGGAGGTGCATTAGTGGATATTAATGGTAATCTTGTCGGAATTAATACTGCAATTAAAACAACCAATGGATATTATCAGGGATATGGATTTGCTATTCCAATCAATTTGGCTAAAAATGTTGCTACAGAATTAATTAAGAACGGAAAAGTTTCAAGAGGATATATTGGGGTTACTATAAAAGATGTAGATGTAAAAGAAGCTAAAGGGTTAGGTATGGATAAAGTAAAAGGTGTTATGGTTCAGGATGTACTTGAAGGTGGTGCAGGTTTTAATGCAGGGTTAAAATCCGGAGATGTAATATTAACAGTTGATGGAAAAGAAGTTAATGCTGCTAATGAATTACAAACTATTATTGGTTCACATCATCCCGGAGATGAAGTAAGTTTGGTAATTTTCAGGGATGGCAGTGAGATTAATAAAACTGTTACTTTAAAACCTAAAGATGATAATGCTAATCAATCAGCTCAAAATACAACTCCCAGAGAAACAGAAAATGAAGGAGCTTCAAAGAGTTTTGAATCCATTGGAATTACCGTATCCCCTCTTACAGCCGGATTAAAAACTAAATTCAATGTTGAAAATGGGATATATATCAGTAATGTAAAAAGGTTTTCTGAAGGATTTGACAGAGGATTAATTGAAGGATTAGTTATTTTGGAAGCTGATAAGGAGAAAATTGAAAGTATTGAACAATTTAACTCATTGCTTAGTAATAAAAATGTAGGAGAAGTCGTTTTATTAAAGGTAATGAGTCAAGATGGAAATAAAAGACTAATTGCAGTTGAAATCAAGTAAAATATATTTCATTCCGGAAGGATCTAACGTTCTTCCGGAATGAAAATTTTCTAATTTGTTATATTGCTTTTTAATAACATTATATCTATTTTTGAATTAAGAATTATGAAAAAATATATTTACATCATTATAATATTATTAGTTGTTTTTAGTTTTAGCATTAATGTAAATGCTGAAACTAAAAACCATTCAAATATTAATTTAAAAGGAAGTGTAACATCAAATATTTCTGATGATTATAAACTTTATCAGAATTTTCCTAATCCTTTTAATCCTGCAACAATTCTTAGTTATAAAATAAATCAAAGTGGATACGTCACTTTAAAAGTATATAACCTGGTTGGACAGGTTGTAGCTACTTTAGTTGACGATTTTCAGGAAGTCGGAACATACAGTAAACAGTTTGACGCTTCAAATCTCTCAGCCGGTATTTACCTGTACAAATTACAGGTTAATAATTTTACTTCCGTCAAGAGAATGACTCTCATAAAATAATTTAATAATCTTTTTCAATTTATTTAAATTTGAAATCTTATAGATTTTCTCTCTTCATATTCCTATTACTATTTTTATTCAGTTCAAATTATTCATTTTCACAAGGTGAGATAATTGATGATTTTTCAGTAAAAGCAATGCCGGGTTGGATATGGGGCGGGGTTGAAATGAAATATTCGCATTCTGAAGATAATCGTGAAAATGGTTTCGCTGATATAGTTACAGCAAAATCTATCGAACCAGGAGCATACATTGGTAAAATTTTGTTAAAAAAGAATTATCTCATTACAGCTGGCAATTACTTAAATGTTATGCTTAAAGGGGTAAACAATGATGCAAACGTTAAATTACAGCTTATCTATGATCTCAACAGAAACACATTTTATGATGAAAATGCAGATGTATTGTTAACATCCGGACCTATATCATTGAACTTTGACGGATGGAAGGAAATTAAGTTAAAACTTGATGAAGAGAACTTTAAAATTATCACTAAAACTGATATTGATTTTGAAGTTACTGAGGATGAGATTTTCGGCATTCAGTTTGAATTTGAAGCCGGAAAAAATTATAAAGTTTCAAAATTTGAATCAGGAATTGCTTTGATATCAGAAATAGTAAATAAAGAAGCATTTACTGATTTTGATCGGAGCAGTTCTTCCAATAATTCAGAATCCTATTTCGATGCCAGTAATCAGCCTAATCCTTTTAATCCAGTAACGACGATTAAGTATACCATACCTCAGTCTACTTATGTTTCTATCGATGTTTATGACAGATTAGGCAGACCCGTGGTTACTTTAATAAATCAAAATCAGGAAGCCGGCAGATATGAAGTGGATTTTGATGCTGGGGATTTACCAAGCGGAATTTATTTTTACCGAATCAAAACTTCCGAAAAAACAGAAGTAAGGAAAATGTTGTTTTCAAAATAGTTAGAGGTTTATAAATAAAAAGAGTCCGACAGATTTGTTTCTGCCGGACTCTTTTGTTATTTAAAAATATTTTCTTATTTTACTAATTCAATACCGGCGGGAAATGAAGCCATTTGCACCCTGTCATCCATTAAAGAAAAATCTGACATTCTTATAATCCGGGTAACTCCAACTTTCTTACTGCCTACAGTCGGATGATGTCCGTCAAATCCATTAAGAGTTTCACATGCTATATAAGCATATTGTCCATCTGCAGTAAAATCAACCCCATGTGGCTGAATACCAACATTGGTAATTGTTTCCTGAACTTCCTGAAGAGATCTGTTTATAATTGATACTGTATTATTGTTTCTATTACAAACAAAAATTTGATTTCCGTCATTTGTAAATTTCATTAGTAATGGAAAGGCATTATTACCTAGAAAAATCTTTTTCACAAACGAGAGATCCGAAGCATTATAAATTCTGACCTCGCTTGATCCTCTGCAAGAAACAAACAATAGACTTTCATCAGGAGATAAAAGGATCTGATAAGGTCTGAAATTACCTGTTCCATTTCCTGACGGAGGAACAGTTGGATCTATAGGTTCTTTAACATAAGTAGAATCACTTTGATAAAAATAATTTGTGTTTATTTTAAATATATACTCCCCTATCTCCGAAGTAACATACAAAGTATTTCCGTCATTTGTCAAAGCCATTCCGTGAGGTCCAGTCATTCTTGGCTCATTTTCAAATACATCTGTTACTGTCATTGAAGAAGTATTGAATTTTCGAGTTGATGAAACACCACTTGATGCAAAATTTGTAACATAACCTGTTTGACCGTCTTGTGAGATCTCAATATGAGCCGGACTCTGACCAGCCTGCATATTCCCTCCTATCTTAGCATGAGTATATGAATCATATTTTTGAATATAACCTGCACTTATCAGACTAACATAAAACACACTTTTATCCGGACTTAATTTTACGTAATGAGGTGAATTCAGAGAATTACCAACACCTCCTACCGGGACTAGTCTGAGAACTTGTTTAGTATATTGATTTATAACAGCTACAAGATCAGCTGCCTGATTTGTTATAAATCCTTTTTCACTTACCGGAACATCCGTAAATGCAACCTGCCCATCTTTACTTTTAGCACCATCATTTATCCAGTTATAAATAGTTTGAACTTTTTCCGGTAGTATCTTATGAAATGTAGGAAACAATGAATCTACTGCGACAGGAGCAAAATTTGTATCCGAATTTATATAAGCAATGAAATGTGACCAATAACCATTATAAGGAATTATCATGGTTCCATTTGCGGATCCCTGCATTGCATTATTCCAGTTTACAAGGTCCATTCCATTAGAATTATTTCCGGTAGCATGGCATGAAGGACTTGCGCAGGTTATATTGCTGCTGTTTAAGGGTTCATTAAAAATTGCTTCTATATCTTCAGGGAAACCGGTTATATTATCCGGAGTTTGGCTGAAATCCTGCTCACAGGATTGAAAAACCAATGGTAATGCTGTAAAAAAGGATATTACAGCAACCATTATAATGATTGATCCGGATCTTGTAATATATTTATTCATTATTAATTTAATTTCAAATTAGTTTCGAAATTTTTTATTTGTTTTATAAATTCTAAAGGAAGTTTTTCGGATATGTTCATATTATTGATATTCACCAAAACCCCTAATGCTCTACATATAATGGTTTTATCTGAGTTTTTTTGAATAATCTGTTCAAAGCAAAAACTTGAATTTTTTATCCAGACAATTTTAGTAAATACGGTCAGCAAATCATCAAGGTAAGAAAAAGATATATAGTCTATTTCATTTCTGACGACTACAACTTTAAGCCCGTCATTAAAAATCCCGTTGGGAAGAATATGATATCCCATATTTCTACGGTATTCAACTCTGCCAATTTCGAGGTATTTCAGATAGTTGATGTTATGCACAATACCCTGCGAGTCAACTTCAAATGTTCTGACTCTGATCTCAATTTTATGTTTGTATTCAGATAAATCCAAGTAATTGTTTTGTATCATATAAGATAAATCTTTAACAATATAGTTTCAACATATAATAATAACTTAAAAATTGTAAAAGTGTTTTGTATATTAGATTTATGATAAGTAAAAAAAGAAAATTAAAAAAGAAAATAGGTCTAATAGGTTTTCCTATGGATCTTGGAGCAGACAGACGAGGAGTTGATATGGGTCCTTCTGCTATAAGATATTCAAATCTGGAAGAGAAAGTAGAACGACTTGGGTATAAAGTAACTGATTTCGGGGATATTGACGTACAGATTTCAGAAACGCAAACAATTAAAGATTCCAAATTAAAGTATTTACCTGAAATTACAAAAACTTCAAAAATACTTGCTGATAAAGTGGAATCACTTTTAAATAAGAATTATTTCCCTCTTATAATTGGGGGTGATCATGCCACAGCAATAGGATCAATTGCAGGTATCTCGAATTATTGCAAAAAAAACAATAAAACTCTTGGTATAATCTGGATTGATGCTCATGCTGACATGAATACTGAAGAGACTACACCATCCGGTAATATTCATGGAATGCCGCTTGCTGTTGCCTTAGGAAAAGGAAACAGCAAACTGACAAACATTAATGGCTTTTCTCCTAAAGTACAAGTTGAGAATGTTGCTCTAATTGGAATCAGAGATGTTGATATTCTGGAAGCAAAAACTATCAAGGAAATGAATCTGAAAGTTTATACAATGTCTGAAATAGATAAGGTGGGGATTCACAGAATAATTGCAAAAGTCCTTTATGATTTCAAGAACAGAGTTGATCATATTCACATAAGTTTTGATATGGATGGTATAGATCCGGACTTTGCTGAAGGAGTAGGAACACCAGTACCGGGAGGTCTTTCATTCAGGGAATCACACCTGCTAATGGAAATGGTTGCTGATTGCGGATGCATGAATTCACTGGAAATCCTCGAAGTGAATCCTATTCTTGATACTCAGAATAAAACTGCATTTCTTGCAACGGAATTGATTATTTCTGCCCTAGGTAAAACAACAATGTACGACTAAGGTATCAGATCAGATTTATCAATTTTATAAGTTTTTCATTTGTCTCCAGCTGTTTTTGCTTTTCACGTGTGATAACTTCAGGTGACGCCTTACTTATGAAGTTTTCGTTGGATAACTTCTTATCAAGTCCGCTTAGATATTTTTTTAGATTTTCAATATCTTTTTTTAACTTTTCAATCTGTTTTTCCGAGTTTTCCAATTTTTCTATCTCAAGAAAAACTTCCAAATTACCGACTACTGTTTTAGCAAATGTTTTTTCTTCGACTGGTATGCTTTTTACAGATTCTAATTTTTCAAGATTACATAATTTAATGATATATCTGTTAAAATCAGATAAAAGTTTTTCTGACTCTCCTGAAGAAATTACAAAAACTCCGCATTTGACTGAAGCTGGAATATTATTGATTGCTTTTAAATTTCTTATTGCTGCAGAAATTTCTTTCACTTTTTCAAATCTTCCCTCATGCTGTGCATCAATTTTATCGTAATTAATTTCCGGCAAAAATTCGACAGAAATGCTTTTTTCCTCTCTTCCTTCTTTAAGTATATGCCAGAGCTCTTCCGTTGCATAAGGTATCACAGGATGAAGTATCTTTAATATGCTTTCATAATAATTAATTGCATCGGATATTATCCTCATTGCATGTCCGGGGTATTCACTAACTTTGACTTTCATAAGTTCAATATACCAGTCACAATAATCACTCCATACAAAATTGTATAATGTCTTTGTATACTCATCTATTCTGTATTCATTCAAAAATCTTTCTGCATTTTTAAGTGCTGAATTGTATCTGCTTTCAAGCCATTTATCTATCAGATCGTTTTCGTAATTAGTTTCCTGTTTATCTTCTGAGGTTTCTATTTTATCTTTCATCATCAATAAAAATCTGCCTGCATTCCAGAGCTTGGTAATAAAATTCCTTCCTATCTGAGTTTTTTCTTCATCAAACAAAACATCATTTCCAAGAGGTGCTAGATATACAATTGTAAATCTTAAAGAGTCAGTTCCGTATTTATCCATTAATTCGATTGCATCCGAAAAATTACCAAGTGTCTTTGACATCTTTACGCCTTTTCCATCCCTTAGTGTAGAGTGAAAATAAACTTCTGAAAAAGGAATATCTTTCATATATTCCATTCCCGCCATGATCATTCTTGCTACCCATAAAAAAATAATTTCAGGTGCAGTCGAAAGAAAATCTGTAGGATAATAATATTTCAGGTCTTCATTGGAGCTGTCATTCTCATTGTTCTCCCAGCCAAATACACTTAAAGGCCAAAGCCATGATGAAAACCAAGTGTCTAGTACATCTTCATCCTGTTTCCAGTTTTCAATATCCGCCGGCGGATCAATTTCACAATATATCTCATTAGTATCTTTATGATACCATATCGGAATCTGATGTCCCCACCAAAGCTGACGTGAGATACACCAGTCTCTTATGTTTTCCATCCAATGATAATACACTTTTGTATATCTTTCGGGAAAAAATTTTATTTTTCCGGATCTGACAACTTCCAGAGCAGGTATTGCAAGTTCTTTCATTGAAACAAACCATTGTTCTGATAAATAAGGCTCTATTACAGCTTTGGTCCTGTCTGAAAAAGAGACATTATGAACGTAATCCTCTGTCTTAACAAGAAGATTCATTTCCTCAAGTCTTTTAACAATCTTTTTTCTTGCTTCCGTAATTTCAAGTCCGTTGAACTCACCGGTAAGTTCATTCAATTTAGAATCTTTTGAAAGAACAATTACGGATTCCAGATCATGTCTTTTTCCAATTTCAAAATCATTTACATCATGCGCCGGAGTGACTTTCAATGCCCCTGTTCCGAATTCTTTATCTACATATTCATCATGGATTACCGGTATAAGTTTGTTTACAAACGGAAGCATAACTTTCTTATTTTTATACTTCTTATACCTCTCATCATCAGGATTAACTGCTACGGCTGTATCTCCAAACATCGTTTCGGGGCGTGTCGTCGCTACGGTCACATATTCATCAGAATTCTCAAGTTTATATTTTATAAAATAAAGCTTATCATTTCTTTCTTCATAGAAAATCTCATCATCACTCACGGCAGTCTGTGAAACAGGATCCCAGTTGACAATTCTGTATCCTCTGTATATCAGACCTTTTTTATAAAGATCTACAAATACTTTCCGGACATTATCGGAAAGTCCTTCGTCAAGAGTAAACCTTTCTCTTGACCAGTCTACAGA
>JAGPCH010000029.1:0-3773 GCA_018058125.1 Ignavibacteria bacterium
TCTACACACTCCACACACTCCACACACTCTACGCACTCTACACACACTACACACTCGCACTTACACATCAAGATTTGCATACTTTGCATTTTCCTGAATGAATTTTCTTCTCGGTTCTACTTCTTCTCCCATAAGAACTCTGAATATCTTATCCGCTGCTGCAGCATTCTCGTTTGTTACCTGTATGATTGTCCTGGTCTCAGGATTCATTGTAGTGCTCCAGAGCTGCTCAGGATTCATCTCTCCAAGCCCTTTAAATCTTGAAATGTTTATACCTTTAGCTTTGACCTGTTCTGAAGCTTCGTCATCAGGATTGTCAGTGCCTTCATTATTTTCTGAGATCACTGCACTCTTATCAAGTTTCATAGACTTCAGAATTTCTTCCCTTTCAGCTTCATCATATGCATACAATTCTGTTTTACCTTTTTTGATCTTATATAAAGGCGGCTGTGCAATATAAAGTCTTTGTGTTTCGACTATCTCACGCATATGTCGGTAGAAAAATGTAAGCAACAATGTTCTGATATGCGAACCGTCAACGTCGGCGTCGCACATTAAGATAATTTTATCGTATCTGATCTTGGATTCGTCAAACTCTTCCGAATTTCCCAGTCCCGCGCCAATAGCTGTAATTATGGATCTTATCTCTTCATTCTCAAGTATTTTATTTATTCTTGCTTTCTCAACATTCAGTATCTTACCTCTCAATGGAAGTATCGCCTGGAATCTTCTGTCTCTTCCCTGCTTTGCAGAACCGCCTGCAGAATCTCCCTCAACTAAATAGAGTTCACATTGTGACGGATCCTTGATCGAACAGTCAGCAAGCTTTCCCGGAAGTCCTCCAAGATCCAAAGCATTCTTTCTTCTCGTAAGATCCCTTGCCTGTCTTGCAGCATATCTCGCTTCTGCAGCAGATACACATTTTTCAATTACTTTTTTCGCAATAGAAGGATTTTCTTCGAGAAAATTACTAAGTGTTTCACCTGTAACGGTCTGCACAATTCCTTTAACTTCACTGTTTCCAAGTTTTGTTTTTGTCTGTCCTTCAAATTGCGGCTCCGGAACTTTTACACTGATAACGCATGTCAGACCTTCCCTGAAGTCATCTCCGGTTAATGTGATCTTATCATTTTTAATTAAATTATTCTTTGAAGCATAATTATTCAAAGTCCTTGTAAGCGCAGCTTTGAATCCTTCCAGATGAGTTCCGCCTTCATGAGTATTAATGTTGTTTACAAATGTAAATGTATTATCATTGTAAGATTCATTATACTGAAATGCCACTTCTACCTGTACGTTTTCTTTATCTCCGCTGATATATATCGGCTTTGTCATAATGATCTTTTCATCCTCATCAAGATATTTTACAAAATCAACTATCCCGCCTTTATAATGAAATTCAGAATGTTTGCCATCCGGTTCTCTTTCGTCTTTAATAGTAATGGTCAGATCTTTATTCAGATAAGCAAGTTCTCTGAGTCTTTCTTCAAGTGTTTCATACTTAAATACCATTGTTTTGAATATTTCTCCATCAGGAAAAAATGTAACCTTAGTCCCTGTCTTCTTTGCGTTTCCTATCACTTTTACCTTAGCTACCGGTACACCTCTCAGATATTTCTGATAATAAACCTTTCCGTCTCTTACGACTTCCGCTTCAAGATATTCACTGAGCGCATTCACAACTGAAACTCCGACACCGTGAAGACCTCCGGATACTTTATAACTGTCTCTGTTGAATTTACCTCCGGCATTAAGCTGTGTCATTACAACTTCAAGAGCTGAAACACCTTCGGTCGGGTGAATCTCAGTCGGGATTCCTCTTCCGTTATCAGTTACTGTCACCGAACCGTTCTTATTCATATTAAGCGTGATCTTGTCAGCATAACCGGCAAGCGCTTCGTCAATTGCATTATCAATTACTTCATATACCAGATGGTGAAGTCCTCTGGAAGATATATCTCCGATATACATAGCAGGTCTTTTTCTGACGTGCTCCATACCTTTAAGTATCTGTATATCGCCGGCTTCATATGCGTGTTCGCCTTTTTTTTCTTTATTTTTTGCCATGTGTTTTTAAAATTTTATACAAAAATTATGTCTCTGATTAATTTCTTCTTAAAACTGTCATTGAGTTTGTCAATTATCTGCGCTTTCTTAAGAGAGAGCTCATATCTCCATGCGGCATTCTCAACCCTTACAAACAACTTACTTTTTTTGATCTCAAGCGGAGTAGAATATTTAGCAATTGCTTCGCCCACACATTCTTTCCATATGTTCAATACCTGAAGCTCCTGCATCCTGTTATCAAGCCCTATATAGTTCATAAAATTATCCATCTCGTTTTTCAGACAGACTGTTTTATTAAACCTGGTCTTTGTTTCTATGCTTTTCATTTCAGAATATATTTAATGTCTGTTGCAATTTATAAATCAGAATTTAAAACTTTACCTTCTTCGATCTCAAATACAGAGATCTCATTGTTTTCATAAAACTCTCTGAGGTTATCAATGTATGACTTGTCAGTTGTAGTAAGAAAGATCTGACCGTATTCCTTAAGATGTGAAATTATCTTTGAAACCCTGCTCTGATCAAGCTCGGATAAAACGTCATCCAAAAGCAATACGGGGTTTGTTCCCTTTTTATCTTTTAAAATATCAAACTCGGATAATTTCAAAGCGACAAGAAAGGTCTTGTGTTCTCCCTGCGAAGCAAAATTCTTCAGGTCAAATCCTTTTAGGTTATCCCCATTCTTAATGTCTGTCGTCTTCTTAAGTCTGAATACATATTCATCTCTCTGCGGTCCGCAAAGCGAAACAGCTCTTTTTATTTCATCTTCGAGACGGTTATTTATAGCCTTCTTAACCTTCTCCTGTATTTCATCAAAATCAATTGTATCTCTGAGAGGGTCAACTTCTTCAATAGCATCCGAAAAATAGCTAATGCTTCCCGCATGCTCTTCTACTGTCAGCATTGAGAAATTTTTGCTGAAATAACTGTCAAACTCTTTAAGAAAATTCAGTCTTTTAAAGATCACATTAGCTGATACACTTATGAGTTTTTCATTATATGAATGAACAAGGTCTTCAAACTGACTTCTCGAATATTTTTTGAAGACAGTATAATTCTTAAGCAAAGCATTCTTCTGACGGAGTATCTTTGCAAGATCCTTGAGATAATCAAGATATAGCCTGCTTGATTGTGATATAAGAATGTCAAAGAATTTTCTCCTGTCTGAAGGATTGCCGTAAGTAATGTTCAGACTATGCGGAGAAAGAAACACAATAGGGTATCTGCCGAAAATCTCTGATGAAAAGGAAGTTACTTTCTCTTTGTTTCTGCTGAAAGATTTTGACCGGGCGTCCGTGTTATAATTAATTACTATCCTGTCCTCATTATCAAGATCATTGAGGAAATCCGATTCTATAAAGAACTCGTTTTCACCGAACCTTACACAATCTGCTTCTGAAGCTCCTAAAAAACTTTTTCCGAATGTAGTAAACGAAACCGCCTCGAGAATATTTGTCTTTCCGTGTCCGTTGTTACCGTAGATGAAATTAAACTTATCATTAAAAATTATTTCCTGCCCGGAATAATTTCTGAAATTCTTCAATACAATTTTCTTTAAAATCATAATTGGTCTGTAATTTCATGACCGCTTAGTTAAATTAATCTAAATTTAGTTAAACCGAATAATGATAATTTGTACAATGTTAATGTTCAGCGCTGTTGAACGGCAGGAATTATAATTAATGAATATTTTGATATTTAAATTT
>JAGPCH010000029.1:3873-8642 GCA_018058125.1 Ignavibacteria bacterium
TCATGACCGCTTAGTTAAATTAATCTAAATTTAGTTAAACCGAATAATGATAATTTGTACAATGTTAATGTTCAGCGCTGTTGAACGGCAGGAATTATAATTAATGAATATTTTGATATTTAAATTTATGTTTGTACTACTTTATCCAATTAGTGAAACATTACTCAATACTCAATACTCAATACTCAATACTCAATACACACTACTCTATACTTTTTAAAACTATCCAACTCTCACCGGCATAATTAGCTCAATATAATTCTCATTCTTTCTCTGCTCCGAAGGTGTGATTATTGCTGCTTTGGATGAACTGCCGAAACTGATATTGATCTTTCCTTCCGGTATGCTCTTTGATTCATCATCTCCGCTATCCACCAAAACTCCATCCACGCCGATCTTTGGTTCATCATCACCGGAACTGTGTCCCGTATCCATCTGCGAAACTGCATCTATCAAATACTGCGCATTGAAAGCAATTACAAACGGTGTATTGTCAAAATCTTCGTCTCCGCCTGTGCTTGTGAAAGATCCTTCAATTGTCTCTTCACCTTCCGAACCAATTTCCGGATTATCGGCTTTGATCGTAAGTGTATTGCTTGTGAGCTCAAGTCTTACTCTCTTTGTTATGGCATCTGCAAAAATAAGCGCTCTTCTCAGCGAAGAGGCTAAAGCGCTTTTCTCTATTTTCAGGATCTTGTCATTATTATCAGGAATTACATTTTCATAACTCGGGAAAGTATCGTCTATCAGTTTAGAATAAATTTCTATTTCACCGAAAGTAACTTTCAGATCGTTTTCATCAAATTCGATAACAGAATCTTCACCATTATTTAATCTTAATATAAGATTGCTTGTCTTCAACGGAATAATGATCTTTTCTTCAATATCAGATTTTACTTTGAAATTATCTTTTATGATTTTTCCAAGTCTGAATCCGTCAGTAGCTACAAATTTTAGTTCGCCCTGTTTGACATCAAGCAATACACCTGACATATTTCTTCTGAGCTCATCAGTATTGACAGCATGTATGACTTTTGACAAACATCTTCTTAATGTACGTCCGTCAAACTCCAGATTATTGAGATCCCCTTTTTCTTCCGGAACGGGAAAATCTTCTGAAGGCTCGCCACCGATCGTATATTTTCCGTTTTTAGTTTTAATAGTAACACGGTTCTTTTCATTTACATCAAAGACCAAAGTAGCAGATGTCAGAGTTCTCGAAATCTCCAGTAATTTTTTCGCCGGAATAGCAACTTTCCCGTCTTTTTCACCTTTTACTTCTATAATGGTGCGGATAAAGATCTCCAGATCCGAAGCTAAAAGCTTCAGTTCGTTACCACTTAATTCGAATAAAATATTATCAAGAATCGGAAGGGGAGAGCGTGTTGGTATTACTGAATTGAGTTTACTGAGATAATCTACAAGTTTCTCACCTGTAACAGAAAATTTCATTTGTGATTAAATTTAATTTTGGAAAAATACAAATTTAATCGTCTATATTCAATTGACAAAACCGGACATTTCAATAAAATTTAATATATAAACATAGTTTTAAGTCAATGTTTATAAGGGTTAACAGTTAAATGTAACATGACGGTACATTAGCTCTCATGGGTGATCGATTTTTTAACTGCTCTTTGTATCTGATCTTAATTTTAACTATTATTTTCATTTGAGAATCTCAATAATTTAGCTTTTCCCATTTTTTTATTAATTCCGATTCGCGCTCTGGAGACAAACCGGCTCTAAATTTATGATCCTTCCTCGATCGGTCAAACTCTATTGTGTCTTTTAATGTGTCCTCAAGAGATCTGAATTTCAATCCGCCATTTATAGCTTTATTGATAATGACATTGCTGATCCCCTGTTCCGATGGTGGTACCCACATAGGAAACTCTGACCAAGGAATGATCTTTTCATCTTCTATAAATTTTTCGTTTACCCATACCATTTCAGTGTCATTGCCCGCGAACTTTTTACACTTATCAATGAAATCTCCGAATGTCAGTTTCTCACCGGGACCTGTTGCATTATACAACCCGGATTTTTTTGCTTCCGCCATTTTTATTATCCAGTCCGCCAGATCTTTCACATCTATGAACTGTACATGACTGCTTTTGTCATCCGGAGCCAGCACTTTACCGCCCTGAGCAATTCTGTGAATCCAGTATGTAAATCTGTCTGACCAGTCATTCTCTCCTACTATCAGTCCCGGTCTGATATTCAATGCTCTGTCACCGAATACATCTGTAGCGGCTTCTTCGCACAGCACTTTCATCGCGCCGTAATTTTCCATTGTCATTTCAGTAATGTTACCGTCAGTGATCTTGCAGGTTTCAGATCCTTCTTTAATATTCATATCCGAAAAATCAGAATATGCCGAGATACTTGAAATGAATGTATAATGTCCGGCATTGTCTTTTAACAATTCAGCAGAGTTGCGCACCTCTCCTGGAATATGACCGGATGTATCAATGACAGCATCGAAAGATCTGCCTTTAAGCGCATCAAGCGAGCCGTTTCGGTCACCGATGAGTTTTTCCACATCCGGGAAAATATCCGGATTGCGTTTGCCTCTGTTGAATAAAGTTACGGTGTGATTGTTTCTGAGTGCGGAGTTTACAAGCTGTATTCCGAGGAAGACACTGCCGCCGAGTATGAGAATGTTCATGATATTATAGTTTAATTTTGCAAATGAATTTTGTTACGAGGTAAAAATAATAATGTTTAAAACGTATGATGGAAAAAATGTCAAATTGATGGACAAGCTTGACAGAATAAAACCCGGAAAAGTAATTGTTACATTTTTGGATGAAAAAGATACTGAAATAAATAACAATGAAATTCTTATCGTAGCGGAAATAGGTGGATCTTTTGATTTCTTAAACGATCCCGAAGAAGATATTTATACTGATAAAGATCTTAAGGTGAAATACTAATGAAACAGGGGACAATAGTATTTACACCTTTTCCATTTACAGACTTTACAACTTTAAAAAGAAGACCTGCATTAAGAATAAATTGATTTTAAAAAAAATAAATCTAAACTTTGAAAAATCAAAAATCAAAAATCAAAAATCTAAGATCCAAAAATCTCCTTAAGAAAAATCTTCATCGCTTCCCATGACCTCTTATCAGCATTTTCATTATAAGCCGAGCCTTTGGTTACATCATTTCCCGCTGATTCCATTGTGAATGAATGAACTGCTCCACTGTATTCCGTCAGAACATAATCCACTTTAGCATCTTCCATCTCTTTTTTAAATGCAATGACATCCTCTTCTTTGACAAAAGGATCAATTGCCCCATGCTGTACAAGCACTCTACCTTTTATATTTTTAGCATCATCCGGATTCTGTGGTTTCAGACTTCCGTGAAAACTCACGACACCAAGCAGATCAGCGCCGCTTCGAGCAAGCTCCAGTACGCCTCCGCCTCCGAAACAATAACCGATCGCAGCAACTTTTTCCGGATTTACAAGCGGCTGCTTTTTAAGCTCATTTAAGCCGGCATTGAGTCTCTCCCTGAAAAGCATAAGATCAGCATAAAACTGACCTGCAGTCTGACCGGCTTCCTCAGAAGTAGTCGGTCTAACTCCTTTTCCGTAAATGTCTGCTGCAAATGCAAAGTAACCAAGTTCGGCAAGCTGCATTGCTCTGGATTTTTCATAATCAGTAAGACCTTTCCATTGATGGACGATCAATACTCCGGGACGCTTTTCCACTGAACTATTGTCATAAGCAATAAAACCCTGAAGGGTCAGATCACCAATTTTGTATTCAACTTCGGATGAAATGATTTCTGATCTGGAATTCATTGAACAAATAAAAAATATTGAGATGATTAAAATTAATTTCATGGCTGGTTTCTTTTAAGTTTACGTTTTTAAAGTTTTAAGTATCTGAATTTTAAACTAACTTCATATTGAAAATAATGATGTGTGCTAAAAATTACAATTAAATTAAAATTCAGAGTGTATATATTAAACCTGTCAATAATTAAACCCCGCTTAAAACAATTTTATGGATCACGACTGGGAAACCTATAGAAAAGAACCGGACCAAGCAGCTGCAGTTGAAAAAAACAAGATATTCTCATCAATGTTTTTCAGCGGGTGTTTTGTACTGTTTCTCTGGTTTGTTCAGTTTTACCAATGGGCTTCCGAAAGTGACCTTTCTGTCTTCGGAGTGCTTCCGGGCGAGATCACCGGACTCAAAGGCATTTTCACAGCGCCTCTTGTACATGCTGATTTTTCACATCTTATTTCAAATTCAGTAACACTATTTCTTTTACTTTTCGGAATATTATATTTTTACAGGAGTTCAGCAGTAATAGTATTTGTTATAATATACATTACAAATGGTTTACTTGTCTGGTTTTTTGCAAGACACTCATATCATATCGGCGCGAGCGGACTCGTCTATGGATTCGCGGCTTTCCTGTTTTTCAGCGGATTATTCAGAAAAGACAAAAGATCAATAGCACTTTCCCTTCTGATAGTGTTTCTGTACGGCGGAATGGTCTGGGGAGTGCTGCCCATAGATCCGAAAATTTCTTTTGAGTCACATTTGTTCGGAGCGGTGATTGGTATTGTATGCGCTTTTATTTTCAGAAAAAATGATCCTCCGCCGGTTTATGAATGGGAAGAGGAAGATTATGAAGATGAGTTTGAAGATGATCCGGATCCTGAAGAAGGAAAATTAGCGGATGAAACGAAAATAGATGATGATGCAGAGCCGGATAATTTTCGGTATTAAGTAGTTGGTATT
>JAGPCH010000029.1:8742-10057 GCA_018058125.1 Ignavibacteria bacterium
GTATATTATTTTTTTGTTACGCCAAAAAACAGATATTATATAGAAGAAATTTTCACCAGCGCTTGTTTATCTTTTATCAATATCTTCTTTCCTTTTACCACTATTAGTTTCTCATCCTGAAATTTTTTTAATACTCTCGACAGTGTCTCATCTATCGTACCAAGATAAGATGCAAGATCATGTTTGCTGATAGTTAGTTCTATTGATGAATTTTGCTTGATAGGGTTTTTATTATGTTCGGATAGTATATATTTCGCAAGTCTCTTCGGTACATCCTGGGTGATTGTTTCTATATGATTGTTTAAATGTCTTAACTTTTTAGCAAGACTCGACAGCATCTTCAGGCATACTTTGCCGTTTTTTTCAACAAAGTTATAAAAAACAGAAGATCTGATCAGAATGAGTTTTGTATTATCTGTCATTGCCATCGAATTTGCAGGATAAGAAAACTCATCGTTTATAATTTTTTCATACTGCTCCAGAAGCGGTACTTCTGCAAAAATATTGAACGGGTAAATAAAATATAATATGTGTTCTCTGCCGTCTTTTGAAATTTTGAATATCTTTACTCCGCCCTCTACCACAATGTAAAAACCCTGATAAGGCTCTGTATCAAAAAATATTATCTCGCCTTTATTATAAGTTCTAATATCACATCTCGAATATATCTTATCAAGATCATCCTCATTAAGGTCTGAAAATAAATGCACGTTCTTTAAAATGCTGCTATCCATATTTCAGCTTTAGTACAAGCGTTATGGTTACAAAGATAAATGAGATTATGTTTGCCGCTAAAAGAGGTATATCAGATATCATCGAACCGTATACTATCCAGACCACAACACCAAACTCCAGCATCAGCAGCATAGGCAGCGATATATCTTTTGTATGCTTTGTCTTAATTGCTCTTAATGACTGCGGCAAAAAAGCAAACGTTGTAAGCGATGCTGCTATCAATCCGACTATTAATGTTGTATCCAAATTAGTTAATTCTGTTAATTAGTTAACTAGTTAAATAAGTTAATTAAGTAATTATTTTTAGATTAAAATCTTTGGTTATTAACCTATCACAATTTTTAACTCCGGTATATGATAATATTTTAAAAATTACAGTTTGTTTTTTATATAACTCTCAATATTATCCATACTGATCCTCTCCTGCACCATAGTATCTCTATCTCTCACCGTAACTGTATTATCAGTCAGAGTATCAGAATCTACAGTAATGCAAAACGGAGTGCCGCATTCATCCTGTCTCCTGTAACGTCTTCCTACCGCTCCCGAGTCATCATAAAATACTTTAAAGCTTTTCCTG
>JAGPCH010000400.1 GCA_018058125.1 Ignavibacteria bacterium
TTGGGATCGAACTTGCAGAAATGCTGAGATCAAGAAACATTGCTGTCACTATGCTTGTAAGGGAAAACAGCTATTGGAATAATATTCTGCCGGCTGAAGAATCAGCTATGATCAACAGACATATCCGTGAGCATCATATAGATCTTAGATTATCAACAGAACTTTCTGAAATTCTGGCGGATGAAAATAAAAAAGTGAAATCCATTATTACAAAAAGCGGTGAAGAGATTAGCTGTGAATTAGTAGGGCTTACAGTTGGTGTCAGCCCGAATATTGATGTTGTAAAGAATACAAACATAGAACATAACAGGGGAATACTTGTTAACGAATATCTCGAAACAAGTATAAATGATATTTATGCTGCAGGTGATTGCGCTGAATTCAGAAAAGCTTTTCCACACAGAAAAAATATTGAACAGGTTTGGTACACAGGAAGAAAGCATGCAGAAGCAATCGCACAGTCAGTTTGCGGAAAGAGAACTGCTTATGATCCGGACATCTGGTTCAATTCGGCAAAGTTTCTGGATATAGAATATCAGACTTACGGCCTGGTTAACATGAATATTGAAGGAGAAAAAAATCTTTACTGGGAAGATGCGGAAAACAGAAAAGCAATTAGAATAGTCTATACAGATGAAGGAGTTATTGGATTTAATCTGATGGGCATAAGATACAGACAGGAAGTATGTCTGAAATGGATCAGAGAGAAAAGATCAATAGAAGAGGTACTTGAGAATCTGAGCGAAGCAAATTTTGATCCGGAGTTTTTTAAACAACACGAAAATGATCTGGTAGAAGTATATAATTATAAAAATCCTTCTCATAAGATCAGGTTAAAAAGAAAAAGAGGTTTGTTTAATTTCGCTTAATAATTATTATTAAAAATCATGAAAAAAATAATTTTAATTGTTGTGATAACTTTATCAGTAATTGGAAATTCCTTTTCACAGAATCTCAATAATCCGGGAGTGGATTTTCTTACTCCGGCTGACTTTAATTTCCCCGTAAGAACTTATCTCTGGGAAGTAACAGGTGATGATCCCTTTATTGATTCGAGTCAGACTTTAAAGATCGGGCTTGCATATAATTATTCTTCAGCCGAAAAATATTTTAATAATGACGGTGAACAGACTATGGTCAAAGCGTCTTTTAATCAGTATGACAAAGGTCTGGACACGGGAGGATATTTCAGGAAAAGCGGCGCATTGCTCTGGGTTCAGTATAATTTTGGCGAAGTCAATAAAGTTGTATTGAGACTGCCGTTTACATTCACGGAAATGAATTCATATTCATCCACTACGGATGTAAAACCTCAGGAGGAATTCATTAAACCGCGCGGTCCTTTTCAGGATATTGAATTATCTTATACACGGCATTTGCTCAGGACAAAAGATAATTTCAGCATATATACAGGCGGCGGATTTACATTCCCTACTTCCAGACCGAAACGATATCTTGACAATCCTCACGGAGGTAACGGCGATAGATGGACAGGAAATCTGAATGCATATTTTGATTACAGAATAGATAAGGTCAATCTGACAGCAGGTGCAAAGTATATTTTAAAATTTCCAACTACCAATGAACTCTTTACTCCGCGTCCGTACGGAATAGGCTATCCGTATTTATATGATACTTCACAGATCTCTTTTACACAAATGAATGATTTCATAAATGATAATCCGTATCAGGCAACGACTGAAACGGCTAGTCAGTTTATAATAGATTTTGTAGCTGATTATAATTTTAGCTTCGGATTAACTCCAATGCTGCAGTTTCAGTATTTCAACAGTTCGGGAGATCAGTTTGACACACCCGTCCCGCTTGAGTTTCAACGAGTCAACGGTGTCATCACACCGGTAAATTTTTTAACATCTCTTGAAGGAGGTTATTCAGGAGTTATGAGATTGTATCTGAGACAGAGTTTTGAAAAACTCACGGGATCCAAGTTTGATTTCAATCTTGGATTTGGCTCTTCCATTTTTGGAAATAATGCACAACAGGAAGTTAATTTGTTTTTTGGTATAACAGGTTATTATTAATCATTACTATATGGACACTGCATCATTAGTGGAATCAAAATATACATTTATTAAAAAAGCCGGACTAGCAATGTTTGCTGTGGGAATGCTGTTCTTTCTGATCAGCTTCACAGCTGTTTCAAAAGTCAGTCCATTTCTATTTTTTATACTAAGCGTCGTTCTCGGAAGTGTGGGTGCGTTAATATTTTTCTTTGCGCAATTAAAGGAAAGCCCGATCCCTGGTGTGAAGAAGAATAACATAATGTTCCTTTCCATGACCAACAGAGGAATGCTCGGATGGATAACAGCCGTGTTTCTGACCGGGATGTATATTCTGATATACTGGTTTCCTGAACTTCTTGAAAATGTGAACCGCATTTTTGATCCGCTCAGTTATGCTCTGACAGGAAATCCGGCTAACCAATGGTTTCTGTACGGAACACTTTACACCATAGCTATTCTTGTAATGGGAGTGAGGATGATCATTCACAACAGACATAATAAATATCAGATCATCAGAACTGTTTCGGTTATGTTCTTTCAGCTTATACTGGCTTATCTGATCCCGATGTTTATTGTGAATGGATTTTTCTTTACTTACTTCTGGCCATTGAAATATGAATATCTTTTTCCTGCGAGTTATGATTATTTAATCCAGTCAGGCGGAATAGGAATGTTTATGTTCTTCTGGGCTGCAGTGATGAGTTTTATAGCAACGCCGATACTGACATATTTTTACGGAAAGAGATGGTACTGCTCATGGGTCTGCGGTTGCGGTGCAATGGCTGAAACGCTTGGAGATCCATACAGACATAATTCCGATAAATCACTCAAAAGCTGGAAGATAGAAAGATGGATGGTTCATTCTGTGCTGTTA
>JAGPCH010000401.1 GCA_018058125.1 Ignavibacteria bacterium
AATTCCTACAGAGTTATATCCGGTATCAAGTGAGATGATTCTCCAGTGTTCATTCTCCAGACAAAAGTAACTTGTCTTCTGTCCTAGATATTTATTCTTCTCTTTTGAATAAATCCCCATAGTCGGGATCAGATCCCTGAAATATGAAATACCTCTCGAATACATTTCATGATTTCCCATTAATGCAAAACTTCCCGACTTCCCTCTGTACCAGGAAGAATTCTCATTTATGAAATTCACTTCCATCTCTTCTTTCATACCGACAAAATATGTATCACCGAGATGAATTGTATAATCGGGCTTCTTCTTTTCGATCAATACTCCTATCCTGTCAGATTCATTTGTATCAGTCGCCCAGTCTCCTGCAATTCCTATGCTGATCTCTTTTCCATCACTATTTGAAGAACTCTCAAGTTTATAAACTCCATTATCATCCGTTCCTTTGTAATTTTGAAAATCATGTCTCGGACCAAATCTGCTTTTGAAATAATGAAAGAACCAGCTGAAGAATTTTGATTCAAAAAAGTCGGAGACTTTATTCACTGCTGTCTGCTCTTTTTCAGGGATCACCACCACTTCTTCTTTCGTAGCCTCGGTCCGGTAATGATTCTGTGCCTCGCTTCGGGTAAGATCTATGTAATCTTCTTTATCTCTTTTTACGACTTCTTTTTTTTCATCCATAATCAATTCTAAATTATTTATTATCCATTACTATTACAAACACGATATCCCTAAAGTGAGAATTTTATTCGTATCTAAAACTTATTGCATGTATTTTGTAATCGTTTCGCCGCGGAGAATTGTAATTCGTAACTTGTAACTTTATCTGTAATTTGTAATCTGTAATTTGTAATCTGAAATTTGTAATCTGAAATTTATATTTTCTAATTTTTATTCGTGTCTCTCCAGTATTTTCTTAGATGCCATCGAACTCATTGCCATGATCGTCCACTGCGGATTCAAACGCATGCTCTCAGGAAATACCGAAGCATCCGCTACATACACATTCTTCACTCCTTCGACACAGTATGATGAATTCAATACTCTTTTACTTTTATGTTTTGATTTATCGCCCGTGATAATATTTCCACCCTGCGGATGCGCAGTTCCAATAAGAAGATCCTCTATTCTCAATGGATAATCTTTCAGACTGTTATCAAACTTTTCTATTTCAGCAGGGTTCAAGTTCAGTTCGATGCCAGGTTTCGTAGGGAGAATTCCTTTCTCAGCACCGGCGTGAAGACCTAATTTTAAGATAGTAGAAAAAGCATAACTTATATTTTTCCTGTCCTCATTACCCAGCTCCCAGCTGAATGCCTGCCCGTTGAGAATATCAGCCTTACTGTGGATAATGCCGTTTGGCTCCGAACCGACAAGCGCTCCGAAGTTTACTGACTTCGAATAATTATTCATGATGTCTTCCCTTCTGTTAAAATAAAAAGGAACAGATGCCATTGCAAATGCTGCAGGAGGATTGAAGTATGTTTCAAAAATGGCTCTGTTATTTTCATCCAGCGCACCGAGCGTTATCTGATTTCCGTCAAATGCATTTATCGTTTCATCAAATCTGAATGTAACCGGAAAAGCAAAATTACAGCTCATGCTTTTTCCGACGTTTCCGGTCAAACCGCTTCTCATAAGTACATGACTGCTCGAGATGACTCCGCCGGATACTATGATAGCCTTATTAACTTTAACCTTCCTTATTTCTCCGGTATCCGATCTCAGGACTATTTCATTTGCTTTTCCGTTTTCATAAAAGAATTTCATCGCGGTAGTATTCGAAATTACTTTTACGCCTCTTGCTTCGCTCCAGGGAAGATAAGTTTCGAGCATTGTCCTTTTTGTAAGTCGCTTGTTACCGAGATTCCAGTTCTCATCACCGATGATATTTCTGTGATTGGCTTTTAGCGGATAGATTGGTTTCAACTTTCCGTCCGAACCGGACTCATTATTAAAACCTTCAACACCTTTTTTAAACCTGCTCATTACATTCTTATTAATACCATTTAAACCTATTTCTCTTATCTCGATCTCATCCGCTATCTTTTTATATTCAGCATCTAAATTTGATAGATCAATATCATATTCATCCTGCCATTTATTTCTTGTCTGATCTGTCATTTCAATACAAACTGCATTATTAATTACTGTTGTCCCGCCGACACATTCACCCTGCAGTACAGACATGGTAAACTTCTTGGTCTGCTGAAGTCCGCCTTCTTTATAAAGCTTTCTCATCATTTCCATTTCATGATCATTAAAATCCTGTAAAGGTGAATAACGGTTGCCTCTCTCCACTACAAGTATTTTCGAAGGATCATCGACTTCACACGCCAGTCTGTAAGCCATTACAGATCCTCCTGCTCCCGAACCAAGAATTACATAATCTGCTTCATCAGGAATATGATGTTCGCTTAAAGAAGTCGATATACGATTTGAAACAAATGGATGCTCAGGTTTAAGTGACTCAGGTTTGAAATTTAATAGATCTTTTTCATCTTCGGGAAGTCCGCATATATGTTTAAACGGTGCTGCATATAAAGGTGTGTCTCCCTGAAGCCTGTCTCTTGCATACAATGGGACATAACCAATGGCATTCCGGGTATTCAGGTCAGAATAATTTGCAAACATTATCATGGCATTTACTGCAATACCGATCTGAGATCCGAAGTCAGCAAGCATCGGTACAAAGGATCTTCTGCAGTCTTCAGGCGAACGAAGAAGATACTTTTTCAGAAACCACCTTTGTTCCTCACGACTCATTGAAGAAAAGGAAGGATGTATTCCGAATTTAAATGTAAGTATATTTTCAACAAGCCAGAACGGGAAATTCAGCAATCCCCTCTTGCGACCTCTGATCCCGCCTACATACTGATCGATAGATATTAATATG
>JAGPCH010000030.1 GCA_018058125.1 Ignavibacteria bacterium
GAGTCGGACCGTATTCATTAACTGTCCAGTTTAGATCATTTTTATAATAGTTAACACCTAAATATTTGAATCCAAACGTTAAAGGAACGCTGGGAGAAAGCATATAGGCAACTCCAACATTCATTTGCCATGTCATTTGCGAATTCACACCGAATCCTCCGATATCACCTTTTGTCCAAGCACCCCATTTACCTTTTGAATCAAGAACAAATTCAGCATTTACACCGATGACCGGATCAAGCCAGGAGTTGGAATAACCGGGAGCAGGATTTACTGTGCCGTCAGGTCTTGTGACAGTAGCTTCAAGATCGAGATTCCATAATCTTCCGCCGCCATAGATATCAACCATTGTTTTTTTGCCTTTTGATGGAAATAAATAAGCTAAGAAGAGATCATAAACAGCCTGCTTTGCAGTAGTGTTAGCTGAGATCTCATCAGGTAAATTCGGGTTATTTGATACAGCCCCAAATCTTTTATAATTAACATAACTTACATCAAATACGAAACTCATTCTTTCATATTTGATCTTACCAATAAAAGCTGCATACATGTGAAGACCATCGAATGTAAAACCTTTATTGAAACCATATGTCTGTCCGTCAAATTGTCCTACAGTTCCGCCGATTGCAGCAAACCATGCATAAGGCATGATACTGAAATTGAATTTCTTTGGATTATCTGAATTTTTATCTGCTTTGTTTTTTGAAAAATTTATTTTAGCTGATAAATCCTCAGAATTGTATTTCTCTGTATTGAGATCGATATTTGAAACATTATTAATTTTATCAATACTTGATAAATTTTTTATTTCAGCCAGTTTAGGATTTGACTCTTTGGCAGAAAGATTGAAACAGAATAAAAAAAGGAATAAAAGGGCTGTGATTTTTTTCATGATTTTTTTAAGTTTTTAAATTTAAATTTTAAGATCGTAGTTGCATTTTTTATGATTATGCAAAATATGTCAAATAAAATTTTGCAAATTTAAGACTACTTTATAAATTTAGCAACCGTTCAGATTTTGAAACCTACCCAAAATATTTCTTTATTAAAGATATCAGAATATGCATCTTATATATTATAAATATCCGAATTCAAATCACTGATAATACAAAATGAATAATATCAAAAAGAAAAATTTAAAATTTATCGCTCTTTATATTTCCTTTTCAGAACAGGAAAAAGAAGAATTCAGGAATTTTCTTAAAGCGAACAATTTGGGAACCAGCAGGAATTATGTTGAGATACTTGATTCTGTAAAGTCAGATGAAAAAGGAGAAATTGTGATCAAAGGCTCTAAATCCAGTATTACCAGATGGAACAGGTTTTCAGAACTGCAACATCTAGCGGAAATTTTCATAATTCAAAAAACAATTAATACCAAAAATTTATTATCACGTTATATTTTGATGAAAGAATATGACAAAAGAGGTATAAATTCATCTTTCGAAAAAGTTTACAAAAATCTGCAAAAAGAAATATCCGGTAAATCTTTAAATAAATATGACCAGGAGTTAAACAGACTTATTGAGTCTCTTTATCTGGAACATATGAAAAAGATTTCCACTGCAAAGCAATTTGCGGAAAATTTAGAAAAATTCAATAAAAGCAGACTTGAAATTCTGATCATTGACCAGCTTGAATTTCTGATAGAAATGTGGATCCAGAGCACAGTAAAAGAAATAAATGTTGATACTTTTGCAATTGATATATTTGAAGCTTTTGATTTTAATAATGTGATCTCAATATTATCCAAAAGTGTTGATTCTAAAAGTGATAAGCGACCTGCAATAAGGTTTCTTTATTATTTATATTTAAGTATCAACGATCTGCGTGACAATCTCAATTATAAGAAGGCGCAAAAAATTTTTTTCAGTGACCTGAAATTCATCTCACAGGGAAAAAGAGATAATTATTTTTCATATTTGATTTTCTTTGGTATAGAAAAAAAAACATTGCCGTTCCTGAGTCCGGAGAAAATTTGTTCTATATTATAAATGAAAAATTAAAAGAAGGATTTACTGAAGATCTGATCAATAAAGATATTTCATTGAGTAATTTCAGGAATTACATACTTATTGCTATCAATCTCAAAAAATATAAATGGGTAAATGATTTTATCAATAAGTATGGACCATTATTAAAACCTGATATAAGGGATGATTTCATGAATTTGGGAAAAGCCATATTGATGTTTGAGAAAAAGGATTTTAAAAACTCTCAGAAGTTATTGATGCAGGTAAAGAAAAAAAATCCGTTTAATTTTGTTGATGTATCAGTATTAATGCTGAAGGTTTTTTTCGAATTAAATAATCCGGATGATTGTCATGATGAATTGAGAAAATTCAATGAATACCTCAGAAAAGATAGAAATGTTAAGGATCTTCTGATTGTAAATGCTAAAAATTTCTGCAAAGGATATACAATGTTATTAAAAGTTAAACAGAATCCGACTAAAAAATATATTATAGAACTTCAGTTTTTTCTTTCAAAAAATCTTCTGATTGGAAAGAAATGGATTGAGAAGAAATTGAATGAAATTATCTCCGGAATTAATTAAACCTGAGTCTATATTTTCTTTTTCTTCAATAGAAACCATAACTTTTCAGTCTGTTAAAATAGAACTGAATATTTTATATTGCATAAATATTTTTGACAGTATTCTTAATCAATGATAAAAGTTCTCATATTTTTACTGCTTACATTTCAGACTGCTTACTCGCAAAATTTCCAACAAAGCATTTATCAGATACTTGATCAGACATTATCTTTCAGAGGACTTACCCGTGAGGACATTACAATTCCAATCAATTTAGATAAAGAAAAATCCCCGAGAAATGACGCAAAGCTTTTATTGCCGGTTGTAAGAGATATGATGCAGGATCCGATGAAGTCTTTTGGGTTTATGGATAGTGTGATGCAATGGAAGGATAAAAGTGTATTTGATATAATGTATGAGTCTTTTTTAATCAGTGATATAGAGATTAGAATACACGATAATTTGTTGATGTGGGGTTTCTTATATAATCATAAATTACCTAAGGATCCGGAAAAATTTGGAAACAAAATTTACAGTTTCCTTAGAAAAAGAAATTTATATCAAATTCATTTTGATAAATTATATTCATCAGCAGAAATTGATTTTTTGAAAAAGAACCTTTTGTCATTGGTTTCAGAATCTGATGATAATAATGATAATGGCAGTAATTCGGATATATTTAAATTTAATAGAGAAAGAGATTCTTCTATAATTGTTTCGAAAAAGATTATGGATTTATTGAGTAAGACCGATCGCGGTGATGTAATCAATAATCCTACTAGGGACTATACTGATTGTTATTATATTTATGATCAACTATCAGCTAATAAATTTGCTTTAAATAGTTCTAGTGGAGAAGAAATTTCGAATAAAAATGTACAGGGAAATTTTATTTATTATTACGACGAAGACGGCATCCGCATTGCCATAGGTGGCAAAGGAAAAAATATCTATACCGGGCATTTTGATTTCATAATAGATCTCGGCGGAGATGATGTTTATAATATTGACAGAGAAACTAATGATCTGTTTAAGAATAATTTCAGCTGTATTATCGATCTTTCCGGAAATGATTATTACACTTCTAATAGTAATTACTCCCTCGCAGGCGCAGTCTTTTCATCAGGTTTTATATTCGACAAAGAAGGCGATGATACATATAAAGGAAAGAATGTTACTCTGGGTTCGGCTATCTGCGGACTTGGGGTTTTGTATGACGAAAGCGGAAATGACACTTATCAGGCAAATCAATTCTCAATAGGCGCAGCTTCATTCGGTGTCGGGTTGCTTGTTGACAGAAGCGGTAATGATGTTTACATTGCAAATTCATATTCACAGGGATTCGGAATGACCGAAGGAGTCGGAGCGATCATTGACAATAAAGGTAATGATAATTATTTGATAGATGCGCGCTCGCTTGACATTGGAAGATATGAAGATCATTATGTTTCAATGTCACAGGGTTACGGGCTCGGACTTCGACCTTATTATGCAGGCGGGATCGGACTGATCATAGAAGGCGAAGGAAATGATATTTATTCGACTGATATATTCGGTCAGGGCGGAGGATACTGGTACGGACTTGGATGCATTGCTGATAAGTCGGGTAATGATAAATATAATTCTTATCAGTATGCGCAGGGTTCGGGAATACATTTAGCTGTCGGACTTTTAAAAGATTATGATGGATGGGATTTTTATTCATCCAACGGTGTATCACAGGGCTGCGGACACGATTTTGGATTCGGACTTTTGTTTGATGTAAAAGGAAATGATAATTATTCGGCATACTCACTTTCACAGGGAGCCGGAAATGCAAACGGAATTGGAATGCTCATTGACGAAAGCGGTCGTGACGGTTATCTTAATAAAGAGCCCGGTAATTCACGCGGTTATGGAAATTCGAGAAGAGAGTTTGGAAGTCTAGGTATTTTCCTGGATGCTTCGGGAGAAGATTTTTATTCGGTCGGAGGAATGGACAGTACAATGAGCAACTCATCCATGTGGGGAGTTTTCGATGATTATTATCTGATGCCTGAAAAGACCTCACCGCAGTCTGATGTTTCAGCCGGATATAAAGTGCCTTTCTCTGAAATTGATTCCAATAAAAAATATACACAGGATGAATTATTTATAATGGCAAAGACGATCGAACCGAGATTTTCAAAGTGGCAGGAGTTTGGTTTCCGGAAGCTTGCAGATGACAGCCTGAATACACCCGCATATATAATGAAATACCTCGACACAGATGATCACAGAGCCGGGCTGGTTTTAAGAAACCTGAGTATGAAGATAGGATATTCTACCGGCATTTATTTCAAACAGCAATTGAATCAGTACAACACTTCGATGCGGTCGACTCCAACACTTAATCCAAATCAGGTTGCTTTCATTTGCTATCTTTTCGGGGAGACAAGAAGCCCTGAAGGGAAAGAGGAATTACTTGGTCTGACATATGATAATGATATCAGAATCCGAACAACAGCATTGAATGCGCTTGGCAAAATTAAATATGACACGCTTGAAACTGATTATATTTCAAAAGTATCCGGCAGATTAAGGGAGCTTGCATCTGATACTTCAGTAAATAAACTATATAAAAAAGACATTTCTTATGCATTTAAGAATTACAAAAATTTTGATAATATTGCATCACTGATTAATTTAATGAATTTTGATTATTTCGGAGTAAGATTTCCTGCTGCAGAAGCGCTGAGAACTTACGGTGATGAATACTATGAATTCATTAACAATGAACTTATCGACACAATTGCTGAAGACAAAGTGTGGTTTCAAAGTTTTTTAAATTCAACAGAGGATCTGTCTGACATAAAATTCAGATCGTTCTATGAAATTTCAGAGAATTATTATTCAGCAGACGGGAGTATTGTGAATCTGAACAGGCTTGAACTTTTAAAAAGGAAAGTAAAAAAATTAACAGACCCGGAAGTAATAATCTGGACTGAATCCAAGATCACCGAACTTCAATCAAAAAGTATTTTAAAAATAAACTAATATAATGTCAAAATTCAAATTATCGATTAATATTTTATTTGTAGTATCACTGATGTGTTTAGCTGGTTGCATAAATGTAAATCAAAAGACAAAAATCAACAAAGACTTGTCCGGAGAAATGGTGCTTCACTACTGGTCCCCTACTAATTTTATTGATATTGGTGATATAAACATGGGTGACGAAATAGCAGGTTATAGTTACATTGATTCTGAAATTAAGAAAAAATATTCATCCGGAAATATGGAAGTAACCAACATGAGAAGAGTAAAATCCAATGTGGATACTACAACCCATATTGAAGTCAACATAATTTTTAAAGACATAAATAAGCTTTCCGAGTCAAACGGATTTTCAAAAATTGACGTCAGCTATATAAAAGGAAAGGACGGAATGGATTTCAGATATTTTATTCCTAATGATACATCATTAAGACTGGATTATGTGAAAGAGATAAATACTCTCGAATACATTTTCGAATTTCCTGATGAAGTAATCTCGACTAACGGCACTGTCGAAGAAACTGTTAATGAAAAAGGTGAAAAAATGAAAAATCAGGTCAGATGGAAATTTCAGCTAAAAGATCATGCAACAGAAAATTTTGAACTGATAGCAACTGTAAAAGACAGTTTCAGTATTTGCGGAATGTTTGGAATCGAACTCCCCGTGATTTTTCTTTTTGGAATGGTTTTGATGAATTCAAAAAAAATATTGAAGAAAAGAAAATTCAGATCTGACAGATAGAAATAAATAATTTAGTTTCAAATTTAAGAATCAAAAAGGACATGATAAGATCTTTTTATCATGTCCTTTTTATTTTCACTTACTGTATTGTATACTAAATATTTTATTACTCTAGTATTTTTTAACTTGTCATTAATATATTAATATTGTAGAATTACAACGCTTTTTATATTTAAGTTGCAACTACATATACGATTTTTCTGATAAATAATTTGTTATTTTTTAAGTAAAATTAAAAAGTCAAATGTTGAATCAAATGATAAATCATAATTTAAATCATAATAAGAGTCCTCCATAGCTTTATCACCTGCCACACGCTTAACAATTATTTTAAATAAATAACTGAATAATTTTATAAATTAACCATTAAAAATTATGAGACTCTTTTTAAAATCTATTTTAGTAATAACTATAATAGTTTCCATAAGCAGTAATTCTTTTACTCAGGATAGCCAATCCTACGATGCAAAAAAATCAGAACTTATAGGTAAGCAGGTAGCACCGGATTACACACCAAGACCACCTGTCAGAAATGAAAACAATATAATGTTTATGAGTAACTGTCCTCCTTCACAGCATGACAGATTAACATGTCTGAAAGAGCCGTTTGATTCAGCAACCTGGCTGGTAGTCCCGTTTACAAATGGAGCTCCTCCGGCTTACAGAAATGATGACGGATCTTCCGCTCTTATTCCTTTAGGATTTAATTTTAATTTATATGGTACTATTTATACAAGTGTCTATATAAATAATAATGGTAATCTTACATTCTCTGGACCATTATCAACATTTACTCCAAGTGCATTTCCAAGTACAACTTTTGGAGCAATTGTAGCCCCCTATTTTGCGGATGTCGATACTAGAAATATCAGCGGAGGTATTGTATATTATAAACTTGAATCAAACAGACTTACAGTAACCTGGGATAGTGTAGGTTACTATAATCAGCATGTTGATCTCAGAGCTACATTCCAATGTATCATCAGTGACGGAACAGATCCGTTTTTAGGTATAGGAAATAATGTCTGCTTCAGCTATGGTGTGATGCAATGGACCACAGGTGATGCTTCACAAGGTAGCGGAGGATTTGGTCCTCCGAGCACTGCTGCTACCATCGGCGTCAACGAAGGAAATGGTGTTGATTATGCCACACTCGGCAGATTCTGCAGACCAGGTACATATTACGGAGGTCCTTCAATCGATACAAACGGCGTAAGCTATTTAGATTGTCAGAATTATTGTCTGAATGCATCAAATGCAGGAAACATTTGTCCTGTTGCTCAAAACTTCCCGGGCAGTAATGTAAATCTAACCGTTGGAGATCCGCCTTACAACGCAACTTATGCATTTGCAGCTCCTGAAATAGGACAGATCACAACCGGCGGAGTCTCAGGAGTTCCTTCGGGAATGAACGTAAACATTAATAACGGATTGACCTGTACATTTGATGTCACATGGGATCCGACATGTGTGCAAGCCGGAACTCACGTAGTCTGTTTTACCGGTATTGATGATGCGGCAGATCCATGTACAACTACTGTATGCGTTACCTATGTCGTAGATTGTCCGCTGCCTGTGGAAATGTCATCATTCACTTCTTCAGTCGGAGGAAGAAATGTTTTACTTGACTGGTCAACAGCAACAGAGCTCAACAATGCAAGATTTGAGATCGAAAGAAGCGTTAATAACCAATGGACAAAGATAGGTGAAGTTGCCGGTAACGGAACTACAACATCTCCAAGGAGTTATTCCTATTTCGACAAAGGTCTAAATACAGGATCGTATACTTACAGGTTAAAACAAATTGATTATAACGGAAGCTTTGAATATCACAATTTATCAAATGAAGTAGTGATAGGCGTACCTAATCAGTTTGAATTAATCCAGAATTATCCGAATCCTTTTAATCCTTCAACTAAAATAGATTACTCAATTCCATTTGACGGAAAAGTAAGTCTTACAATATTTGATGCAATGGGAAAAGAAGTATCTAAGCTTGTTAATTATACACAGCCTGCAGGTTATTATACCATTGATTTCAATGCATCAGAATTCGCAAGCGGAATATATTATTACAGAATTGACCTAAATGGTCAGAGTAACTTTACCGATACAAAGAAAATGTTACTTCTGAAATAATTATTTTAGATTTATTAAAAAAGTGTACTTTAGCCCTGTTCAGAAAATCGGACAGGGCTTTTTTTATAATTATGCTGACCGTGTTGGTTAATTAAGATCACAACTTCAGATATTCAAAAAAAATAAAAGTTCATTTAAATGTAAATTGAACAAGCTGATTAAATTGAATATATTTACCGCACAATGAATAGATTCAGCCAGGCAGTTTTTCTGATAGTTTTTTTACTTTCCGCAACTTTTACTTATTGCAAATCCGAAGTTGAAAAAAATTCAGCAGATAAAGATTTTTCTGAAATCGATGAAATCATTTCCGGCGGTATTATGACCGGATCATTTCCTGGTGCGCAGGTATTGATCGGGAATGAGCGTGATATTCTGTACAATAAGAGTTATGGAAATTTCACATATGATGAGAATTCGCCTGTAGTTACAGATTACACTATGTATGATCTTGCTTCAGTTACAAAGGTATTAGCAACTACTTCAGCTATAATGAAGCTTTATGACCAGCGTAAATTCAATCTATCGGATAAAGTTTCATATTACATACCTGAGTTCGGAAGCAATGGAAAAGAAGACATAACCATACTGAATTTATTGATTCACAATTCGGGATTAACGGCTTTTGTTCCTTTTTATAAATATTATTCAAACAGCGAAGAAGTTATGGACGCAATATACAATGCAGAGCTTGAGTATCCGACCGGTTCACAAAGTGTTTACAGCGATCTGAATGCAGTTATTTTGGGAAAACTTGTAGAAAAGATCTCAGGTAAAGATCTGAATCAATATTGCATAGATAATATTTTTCTGCCTTTGGATATGCAGAATACAATGTTTGTTCCGGATGACAGCAGAAAAGACAAAATAGCTCCCACCGAAGAAGATACATACTGGCGAGGCAGATTGCTTCAGGGAGAGGTGCATGACGAGACCACTTCTATGCTAAACGGTGTTTCGGGAAATGCGGGACTTTTCTCAAATGCCAGGGATATATATAAGCTTATGAGTGTATTGTTAAATGACGGAAGATATTACAATCCTTATACAAGATCTCTGAAAGAGGAAAGAATGTTTGATAAATTTACAGTTGAATTATTTACAAAAAAATATACTGATGTACTTTATGAAAATTCCAGAGCTTTGGGATGGGATACTAAACCACTGGACTCATCTACTAAGTACAGAATACCATGCGGTGAATTGATATCCGAAAATTGTTTTGGTCATACCGGCTATACAGGTACAAGCGTCTGGTGTGACAGGGAAAGAAAAATAATAGTTATATTACTTACCAACCGTGTTTATCCCTCTCGAAGTAATTACGGCATAAGAGACATTCGTCCGGAGATTCATAATGCGGCAATTGAGATCATAGAATCTCAAAACTGATTTTAAAATTTAAATAATAATATAATAAAATGAGACTACCTAAATTCAAGAATGAACCATTTACTGATTTTTCTAATAAGAAAAACAGACAAGCATTTGAAAAAGCATTGGACAAAGTAAAAGACAGATTCAAGAAAGAATATCCTGTCACTATAGGCGGGGAAGAATTTCATACTGACAACAAATTATATTCTTATAATC
>JAGPCH010000402.1 GCA_018058125.1 Ignavibacteria bacterium
AGGATTGCTTTTAAATCCGAAATAATGTCGCAATGACTAGAACTCCTACAGGAATGATGCGACCCATAAACCAATGATCACAAAACTCTTTTTTCTAAAGAGTTCTTTATTACTAAATAAAAAAATGACGTAAAAAGTGAGTATGAAAACTATCTGAGTTCTGTTTAATGTTCCGAATAATATTAAAAACGGTAAATAATAATCTTTCCTGTCAAATATCAGATTGAGTCCCCACGCATAAAAGAAAAGAGTATAATAATCCCCGTCTTCCCAAAAACTTGTAATTCCAAGAGGTATAACTATTCCCAGCAATAGTATGCCCAGCATGCATGTAGTATCTGTAAAAAATCTCTTAAGGAATTTATAGAACTGGTAAAATATTCCAAAGAAGCAGAAGAAAAGAATTATCTGATAAGATAGTGTATGTATCTTAACCGGGTTGCTTATAAAACTGCCTAAGACTTGCTGAATGGAATATCCCAGTACGGGTTTTACAATTCTGAATTGATACGGTGCTTCCATTTCACCTGAGAGAATATCATTCTGAATCTTCATTCTTAAGGGAACATCAGGAAATGTTGACCTGTCGGATATTATCTGAAATATTATCATTGTTACTAATAATATCACTAGATATGCGAGTTTGGGGATTTTATTCATATCTTTAATATTTATTTCATCCTGGGTCTAAGTTAATTTTTATAAAATCTTTATACAACATAAATATTAATTAGAAATTTTATCCGGTTTAATTTCAAACATCTGTTGTAAACACGGATTGAATAAATTCAGATAAACAATGGTTGCTTTGAAATACTAAATTTAGTAACACGTAATTTTTCCTGCAAAATAATTTCCGGAAAAATAAAATTCAAATAAAAATAAAAAAATATTAAAATTGGTTTGAAATTCAAATTATAAAACTATATTTTTGTTTTCCCTAAAAAAATTCAGGGCGATTAGCTCAATTGGCTAGAGCACCTCGCTTACACCGAGGGGGTTTGAGGTTCGAGTCCTTAATCGCCCACTTTTATTCAGTTACAAATTTCAATCCGCCGCGGCGGAACAAGTTACGAATTTCAAGATATGATTCAATTTTGTAACTATAACGCATTAAAGCCTTTCCTGTTTGACTCTAAATTCACAAAAAGAATCGATAATCAGTTATAGCGGATTTGATGAATAGTAAAATCCTGTTTCTTTCATCCCTTGTTTTAGTCTTCATACTCAATCTTTTCACCGGATACATTGACCCGTATTATTATACAATTTTAATATACATTGGCATTAATATCATTCTTGCCACTAGTCTTAATTTAATAAACGGATACACAGGTCAGTTCTCGCTCGGTCATGCAGGGTTTATGGCGATCGGCGCTTATTTATCAGTTGCGTTATCCACATACTTTGCGCCTTTTTTTATGGATACATTCGGAACAGGTGTATTCGGAAGTACGGTTTCGTTTATAATAGTTCTGTTGCTCGGAGGCTCGGCTGCGGCTGTAGCAGGTATAGTGGTGGGAGTACCTTCATTAAGACTTAAAGGAGATTACCTGGCAATTACGACATTAGGTTTTGCTGAAATTATAAGAGTTGTGATTCAGAGCATGGAAGTTGTGGGAGCGTCTCAGGGTTTCCGCGGGGCATATATTTTTGATAATGGAGTCAAAGCGGCACAGATACCGGTGGATATGTCAAATGTTCCTTATGTCTTTTATGAAGTGCCAAAATATACAAATTTTTTCTGGACATTTGCATTCGTTGCAATTATAATTTATTTTATTCATAATTTAATAAACTCTACATACGGAAGAGGATTTCTGGCAGTCAAAGATGATGAAGTGGCTGCAGAGTCAATGGGTGTGAATACTACTAAATTCAAAGTAGTGGCATTTGTAAGCGGCGCATTCTTTGCCGGAATAGCCGGAGCATTATACGGACATTTTAATCTCTATCTGAATCCGGAAGATTTTAATTTCCTTAAATCAGTTGAGATAGTAGTAATGGTCATACTCGGAGGAATGGGAAGCATGATTGGCGTGATCATAGCAGCAGTGCTTCTTACGATACTCCCCGAACTGCTCAGATCAGTTTCAGAATACAGAATGATCATTTATTCATTGCTGTTGATTATTATGATGTTGACGAGACCGCAGGGACTTTTTGGCGTGTCGCTGAGAAAGAAGAAAAAAAAGTAGTGGGTATTGAGTATTGTGTATTGTGTAGTTAGTAGTTAATAGTTAATAGTTAGTAGTTAATATTTAATGGTGTATTATATAATTTACACAACATGATTTTTCAATTTAAAATAATAAATCCCAAATCCGAAATTCCAAATCCCAAATCAAAATGAGTTTACTCGAAATAAAAGACTGTACAATGCGATTCGGAGGACTTACCTGCGTGGATAAGCTGAATGCTTATGTCGGCAAACAAGAACTCGTCGGCATGATAGGACCAAACGGTGCCGGTAAGACAACAGTCTTTAATATTATCACGGGAGTTTATGAGCCAACGGAAGGCGATGTTACCTTTTCCGGAACGAGTGTTGTTCCCTTTAAACCATATCAGGTTGCAGATCTTGGCATCAGCAGGACTTTTCAGAATATCAGACTATTTTCAAGTATGAGTGTCAGGGATAATATAAGAGTATCATTTGTAAAAAGTCTTAAAGCGGGATTTTTTGATTCAATATTGCAATTCGGCAGATTCAAAAAAGAGGAAAAGGAATTTGATGAAAAGATCACAGAGCTGCTTGATATATTCGGATTAATGGATGTGGAAGATGAGAATGCAAAATCGCTGCCATACGGAGAGCAGAGAAAAGTGGAAATAGTCAGAGCTCTTGCAACGTCTCCGCAGTTGCTGCTTCTTGACGAACCGGCAGCA
>JAGPCH010000403.1 GCA_018058125.1 Ignavibacteria bacterium
ACATCCGAGAGTTCGACTATACCATTCTTTATGACATCACCGTTATATACTGTCCATTTCAGATTTTCTTTCAGCAGATTATTTCCATAAGCTTTTGCAGAATCAGTTGTGAAGTTATAATTCAAATCACCGTTTGCATTAAAACTCTGCGGATTCTTGCTCCATGTCTCAAGCGCGCTTCTGTGCGAAGTTTGAATGTAGTATCCCGAACCGCCGATCGTATTTGAAAATATAAACGTCCCTTGTCCTGCAGAATTCAGAAGAGCTTTCGAAGAATCAATCAAAGCATAAGGTGAAGAATTATTTCTCAGATAAATTTTAACTGTATCACTAACCATCTGATCTGAATTCGGATTATATAATCCTTCAATAAACAGAGTCAGATCCAAAGTTTTTTCTCTCGCCATTTTCACGGCTTCCCATGTATTTATCAATCCCCATCCTCTGTATCGTGAAGGAGCGGAAGCGCTGTCTGCTGTAGTAATCAGAATCTGCCAAACCTGTCTTGGAGTGAGATCAGGATTTGCAGAAAGAATTATTGCACAGGCTCCTGCTGTCATAGGACAGGAGAAAGATGTTCCGCTGCCGGAAGAATATCCCGTATTACCTTCACCTGTTGCAGCTATTTTGTTGTTACTTCCCATTGCGCAGACGTCGGGTTTTATTCTGCCGTCAACTGAAAGTCCAACCGAAGAGAATGAAGATCTGCTCTTGCTTGGTGAATTCACTGATCCGACGCAGATCACACTGTCACCGTCGGCAGGTGCAATGATCGTGTTACGTGTTGCATGACTGCCTTCATTTCCCGCAGAATTGCAAATTAGTATTCCTTTATTGACGGCAAGATCAGCGCCGATAGTGATCAGGCAACTGTCACCATTCATCCAGGTCCAGTCATAAGAATAGTCCGAACCGAAATCCATAGTAAGATATCCGAGGGAACTCGTGATTATATCAGCACCCAGACTGTCAGCCCATTCTGCGGCGGCAAGCCAGTTGTCTTCTTCAAGAGGAGTTTCACTGTCAGTGTTTTCAGTCTTTGCGAGAATGTATTGCGATCTGAAAGCCGGAGAGATCAGAGAGCCCGGTCTGTATCCTGCGATAAGCGAAAGTGTCATTGTTCCGTGCCAGCCCTGTCCCATCTGACCGAATTCATCTGCAACAACTGTATCGTGATTTACAAAATCATAAGTTCTGAGCCCGCGTGCTTTTATGGAATCAAACACCGGATGTGAAAGATTATCAAATCCTGCGTCAAAGTTAGCTACCAAAATTCCCTGTCCGTAATATCCGCTGTCATGAGCCATCGGCGCGTTGATCATTTCCATTTGTGTAAGGGAAGTTCCGTAATTGAGCTGATACGCTACATTGTTTTGAGAATTATTATTATCTGAATCAGTGACATAAGGTGTTTGGGTAAACTCTACGTCATTCGGATCTTTCTTGAATTTTCTGACGAGCTCTACTCTGTTCACAAAGTCATTATCGCACATCTGCTCTATCTGTATCCTGGAGGCATAACACGAAACTCTGTTAAACCATTTGGATCTGTTCTTTATTTCAATGCCGGATGAAGCGAGATCTTCGACATAATTTTGATTCAATGGAATGTCTGTATAGTCAACGAGCGCATTCACAGGTTTAACTTTTTTCCTTCTGTCAATTGATTTCTGAGTCAGAAATGTTTCCGGTCTTGAGATCATCATGCTGAAGTTCTGTCCTTTATCAGTGAATTCCACCCAGATAAGAATTTTTTCATCAGCTGGCTTTAGACTTAGTTCGGAGATAACGCTTTTACTGATCTTGTAATTATTATTAAAAGTATTGCTCCCTGTAAGGGAAATGATCAAAAATGAAAGAGTAAAAATTACGATAAGGTTTTTCAGGTTTACAGGTTTTTTCATGAAAGTAAGATTTAGGTTTAGAATAAAATTATAATTTTATAAAAATTAAATTTTAAATTCTCCGGGTAACTTTACTAATTTACTTGCGGAAATTACTTGGGGTAATTTTTATAGCACTGCAAAGATAATTTATTTAGGGTTAAATTTAAAAGTAATATTTGTTCTTAATTTGAAAACAGAGATGACATCGCATTTATTTAATAATTTTAAAATTATATTTACTAAACATTCTGTCATCAAAAACAATTTTACCGTCTTCCGATACAATAACACCTTCTATTCCTGACTCATTTTTTGTTTTCATGTATTCATCCGCACCGGTAATGAAAACTACTTTGGACAAAATAACAGCTTCTTCGGTTGTAGTTGCTACCGCTGTACCGCTCTCCGAGATCATTACAGGATATCCTGTATGAACGTCAAAAATATGATGATATCTTTTTCCGTCTATAATAACAAATCTTTCATAGTCACCGCTTGTACCGATTGCAAGATCCGATACTTCAAATTCCCCGATCAGTTTTTTTTCATCTCTCGGATCCTTGATTCCAATGCTCCATTTCTGATCCGCAGTCTTTGTGCCGCTTACAAAAATATCGCCGCCCGCATTAACAAAAAAATCATTCATACCGTGTTCACGCATTATCTTCGAAGCCCTGTCAACAGCATAGCCTTTGGCAATTCCGCCAAGATCGATCTTCATTCCTTTCTCCGGAAGAAATACACTTGTATCAACAGGATCAAGTTTGATCAGTTTATAATTTACAAGTTTAATTAAGGACTTTATAATATTACTGTCAGGAACTTCCGTTATTTTTTTATCACTGCTGAATCCCCATAATTCACTGATCGGACCGATAGTAATGTCGAAAATCCCGTCATATTTTTTTGAATATTCAATTGATCTGCTGATTATGGAATAAAGTTCTCCGCTGACTTTTACCGGAGCAATACCTGCGTTTTGGTTAATGTG
>JAGPCH010000404.1 GCA_018058125.1 Ignavibacteria bacterium
GCTTTTCTGCGCCGGATATCCTTCCTATATGTTTCTCATTTTCGTCAACAAGGAAGTAATCACATGAGACAGCATCCCATGCCGGATTAAAATTCAGAAATGTCATTTCTATATGAAGCAGATTTTCATCCATATAATCATCAGCATCAAGATTTACTACAAATCTTCCGAGAGCTGATTTTATACCTTCATTTCTCGCAGCAGCAAGACCAACATTTTCTTTAAGAATAAGAGGTTTGATCTTACCGGAATAAGTCTTCATGACTTTCCGGGTTTCATCAGTACTGCCGTCATCTACTACTATTATTTCATAGTCCTTTTTATCGAGAGACTGATTTATTGCACTTCTTATCGCCCTTGAAAGATAGCGGGCGTAATTATGACATGTTATTATTACCGAGACTTGCACGAAGTTTATTCTTTTTTGCTTTATCTATTTTTTTTACAATTCTTCTTGTTACTTTCGAAATGAGATCGCTGTCGTTTCTTGACAGTGTATTTCTCCATGTTTCCAGATGCCGGTAATCCAGCTGAGCAGTTAATCTTGGCTCCATGGTTTTAAAATCTCCCCGGTTATGATAACCCATATTATTAGAAATGAAAAGAGTGTTGGCTTTTCCGCAAATTGGTTCGGGATAATATCCGAGTTTAGCAATATCTTCATCTGTTACAATATCATTTTTTGTCTTAGCATATCTCACGCTTAGTTTATATTCAAACAATAATCTTTGCAGTGTCATTTTATGAGAACCCTTTGCATATATATATGCTGCATTGGATTCATCCACGTCATTGAGATACATAAAAACTTTAATGGTCGGATAAGGGACATCAGCATGCGGATATGCTGCAGAATGTGTATATCCTGCTTTTTCATTATCAAGATTTCTTCTTTGAAGATACCAGAAGTGATGATGCGGTGTCAATCTGTTTTTTCTGTGAACAACAGCTGAGGTAATTTCATTGATGGTTTCATTATTCACAAAATATTTTGTAAAAGCTGGAGTTTTTGGAGTAATGATCTTTTCAGCAATACTCTTAAAATACTCCGGAAAATCTTTTTGTCTTTTTGAAAGTTCTTCTTCATTATAACTTAATGGAGACCATCCCGAATATGAATCGTCGAATTCACTTTTTATCTCTTCAAATACATCTTTTGGAAAAAAATCAGGAATTATAAGAATTCCGTCACGGTCAAGAGTTTCCACGTATGACTTAAGCTCTTCCTTAACTTTCTTAGGCTTCATTCTCCATATGTTAAGATATATAGTTCTTAGTATATGAAGACCAAATACATTTGATAAAACTCCTCCGGAATAAAGCGGAGGGGATTTATCTAAAAAATTATCACTGATAATTGCACTCATAATAAAAAAATTAAAATAATTTTCTGATTAATTTAAAATTTCTTTAATAATATTTTCATCCTGATTTATAGATCTGCTTTTACCTGATGTTTGAATTTCATTTAGAATTAGTTTAGATGGAATAGCTGTAAATCCTGATGGTTTATTCGGATCAAAATCAGTGTTCTTTACATTGCTCCCTCCTTTGATTATAAGAGGTGCGGTCAGATCATCTATGACATCTTTTGAAAATCCGTTGAATTTTTCATCTATCAATTCAAAATATAAAGGATACTCACCCGGTTTGAGATAAATATCCGGAAGTTCAACTTCAGCTTCACCCTTTGCACCGGGATACAATGTAGAACTTGTAAGTTTATGAATACTTAATGTAATACATTCCCTTGAAAGTCCGGATAAAATAGCAACAATAAACTGAAGTCCGTCAATTTCTCTGAACACTTCATAACTTATTTTGAATTTTATTGTTTCTCCTAATTCAAAATCGTTTTTCTTTTTTCCTCCGGAATCCGTTACATCTATCCCTGAAAATCTTATTACACCTTTCCCTCTTCTGTTTGTATTATTATCAATATCCGTTTTGACATTTATTTTTACTTCCCTTACCAGCTCAGCATACTTTCTAAGTGAATCTTCAGTCTTTCCGTTTGTTAATATCTCTCCGTTATTCAGGATCAAAGTTCTCTGACAGAGATTTTTAATAGCTTGCAGATTATGACTGACAAACAAAACCGTTCTGCCTTCTTTTTCCGATACATCGTGCATTTTACCCAGGCATTTTCTCTGGAATTCTGCATCTCCTACTGCAAGCACTTCATCAACAATGAGTATCTCCGGTTCGAGATGCGCTGCGACAGCAAATGCGAGTCTTACATACATTCCGGATGAATACCTTTTTACTGGAGTATCAATATATCTTTCAACACCGGAAAAATCTACTATGCTGTCAAATTTACTTTTGATCTCAGTTTGTGACATTCCGAGAATTGAGCCGTTTAGATAAATATTATCTCTCCCGGTTAACTCAGGATGAAAGCCTGTACCAACTTCAAGAAGACTTGCTACTCTTCCTTTCAATTTTATGGAACCCTTTGTAGGACCTGCAACCCTTGAAAGTATTTTCAATAAAGTTGATTTTCCTGCTCCGTTTTTACCAATGATTCCGAATCTTTCACCTTTTTTAACTTCAAAATTAATATCCTTTAAAGCCCATACATAATCACTTCTTCCTTTTGTAATTCTATTATTTGTCTCACCTACCTTCATATAAGGATCTTCCCTGCCGCGCATACGAGCCCACAACCGGTTAAGATCTTCAGCAATAGTTCTGTTGCCGATTATTCCCAACCTGTACAATTTTGAAAGATCTTCTACTCTTATTGCGTCACTCATAATAAAAATTACAATATTCCAGTTACCTAATACCTAATACCTAATACTTAATACTTAATACTTAATACTTAATACTTAATACTTAATACCTAATACTTAATACTTAATACTTAATAC
>JAGPCH010000405.1 GCA_018058125.1 Ignavibacteria bacterium
CGTATATGCTGACCAAGTGGGCAATGAATCTTGATAAGCCGAACAAGTTTGTCGTATGCTCAGGCGGAGGACCGGGAATCATGGAAGCCGCTAACAAAGGCGCATATAAGGCAAAGGGATTGTCTATGGGTCTGAATATTTCATTGCCTTTTGAGCAGTTTCCGAATCCTTATATTACTCCGGAGCTTAATGTTGAATTTCATTATTTTTTCATGAGAAAATTCTGGTTTGCCTATCTTGCAAAAGCTTTGATAATAATGCCGGGTGGTTTTGGTACACTCGATGAGTTGATGGAAGTACTTACACTTGTACAGACAAAAAAATTAAGAAAGAAGATCACTGTAGTCATTTACGGAAAAGAATTCTGGGATAAGATAATAAACATGAAAAGTCTTGTAGAGACAAATGTGATCTCTCCGGAAGATCTTAAATTATTTAAATTTGTGAATTCCCCTAAGGAAGCGTTTGACTATCTGACCAAGAAGATCACAAAAAATTATGTAGTTACTAAAAAGGAAGGGTAACATGATTATAAGTATGACAGGTTTCGGAAACGCTGAAGGTGTATTCAAGGAAAAAAGATATTCCATTGAAATACGTTCGGTAAATAACAGGTTCTCGGAAATTTCATTTAAATATCCGAAATTTTTTTCTTCGAAGGACTTTGAACTGAAAGAGATTGTAAGGAAGAAAATTTCCAGAGGGAAAGTGAATATATTTCTGAATATAGATTCCGGAGAAGATATGCCGGTTAATCTTGATGCTGACGAAAACATGATAAGTGAATATTTCGGTTTGATAAAGAAGATCAAGAAGATCATAGGGACTGAAGAGGAGATCAAGATCGGACACATTCTGACCTTCAGCGATCTTTTTACATCCGGAGTATCCAGTGAAATCGCCGATGATGAATTTAAATTTGTATGTGATTTGCTGAATAAGGCGCTTGATGATGTAAATAAGATGAAGGTCAAGGAAGGCGAGAGTCTGAAGAAAGATATTCTTGAAAGAATTAAATTCATTGAGAAAGAATCAACCGTGATCACAAAAATGTCAAAGGACAGAATAAAAGCAGAGAAGGAAAGGCTGCGGAAAAAAGTTGAATCACTTGTAACGGATAAAAGGATAATTGACGAGAACAGACTGGAGCTTGAAGTAGTGCTGCTGGCAGATAAGATTGATATTACAGAAGAAGTAATAAGATTAAAAAGTCACACAAAATATTTCACGGAATACTCAAAATCAGAAGAGCTTGCAGGCAGGAGACTGAACTTTCTGGTTCAGGAATTAAACAGGGAAGTAAATACAATTGCTTCAAAATCAACAGATGCTGAAATTTCACAGAGATCTGCCAGGCTGAAAGAAGAGCTTGAAAAGATAAGAGAGCAGCTTCAGAATGTAGAATGATCAGAAATAAACAGAGAAAATAATATAATGCTATATGTAATCGCAGCTCCTTCTGGCGCAGGTAAAACAACTATCGTCAGGGAATTATTAAAGAAACATCCCGGAATTGTATTTTCAGTCTCAGCTACTACCAGAAAGAAAAGAGACAATGAAACCGAGGGAAGGGATTATTTTTTTTATAATAAGGATGAATTCAGGAAAATGATAGAAAACGGTGAACTCGTAGAGCATGAGATACTTTTTAACGGAGATTATTACGGTACTCTGAAATCATTTGTTAATGAAAATATTGAAAATGGCAAAAATGTGATATTTGACATAGATGTAAACGGTGCTGTTAACATAAAAAAAATTTACGGAAATAAGGCAATACTTATCTTTATAATGCCGCCTGATCTTGATACATTGAAGGAAAGACTGAAAAAGCGGGGAACTGAGAGTATAGAGCAGATAAATGAACGCATAAAAAGGGTAGATTTAGAAATCGGAAAGAAAAATGATTTTGACTATATTGTAGTAAATGATGATCTTCAAAAAGCTGTATCAGAAGTTGAAAATTTTTTAAACATTAATAATTAATAAAATAAATAACAAATCATGTCAATAGAAACATTAGACCTGGATAAATTTGAATCAAAGACTGCAAATTTGTATGAATCAATTGTTGTAGCTTCAAAAAATGCCAGACAAATCAATGATGCAATCAAGATGGAATTAAATCAGAGACTTGAGCCAATTATCGCTAAAGAAACTGAAGATGATTCAATCATGAATCAGGATAAACTGAATATTTCTCTGGAATTTGAAAAGAGACAAAAACCAACTATTGAAGCCATAAATAATCTTATGGAAGATAAACTTGATTACAGATTTAAGAATGAAGACGAATCAGATAAAAAGTAATCATTTCCATTAAGTGATTCAGTTTTAAAATATCCCTTTAATACAGGGATATTTTTTTTTAATATTGGATAAATGCTAAAAGGTAAAAAAATATTACTCGGAATATCCGGAGGAATTGCCGCTTATAAGATCTGCTATCTAGTGAGAATGCTGGTAAAAGAGGGGGCTGAAGTCAAAATTATAATGACGCCTTCAGCAGTGAATTTTGTATCACCGCTGACTCTGTCCGCACTTTCAAAAAATGAAGTGATAATAAACATGTTCCCTTCTAATCCGGATCTCAGTAAAGTTGAAAAAATCGAAACAAAAACTTGGCATGTAAATCTCGGTATCTGGGCGGATATATTTGTGATCGCACCTGCAACTGCCAACACGATTGCAAAAATTGCCTGTGGTATTTGCGATAATTTTTTACTGAGCAGTGTACTCGCAGCAAAATGTCCGATACTCGTAGCTCCTACCATGGATGATGATATGTATAAAAATCATTCAACTAAATATAACATCCAAAGGCTGAAAGAATTCGGATATAAAATCATCGAACCGGAATTCGGCGAACTGGCA
>JAGPCH010000406.1 GCA_018058125.1 Ignavibacteria bacterium
TTATAAAATTTAATTGTATCTTCTGAATTTTCAAACCCCGCCCCTGTGATCAAATAATTACTCATACTATAAGTGGGTTTTGATTCAATTATTGTAAACACATTACCCGTCTTGGTTTTTAGCTCCTTTTTTATTATTTCCGTAGTATCAGTCTTTACAGTCATTTTTTCAACCGAATCCGATTTAATGACCGTTTCCGGTTTTTTTTCATTACATGAGATAAGAAACAAACAGATTACTGTGATATAAAGAATTGTGTTTTTCATAATATTATGTTTTTTATTAGCGAGAACCTTGCAGATTAAACCTCAATTAAAGTGCCATATAAAAAATGTCTGATTCATTTCATTAACAGCCTAAAATAGTGATTTATCAATGCATTCCTTGTATACTATTCTCTTTAAAATATTTAAGTCTGACAATTTCAGACACAAATGACATATTTTTTTTATCTGATAATAGAAAAACTTATAATATCCGCTGTTTTTTAAATATTTAAAACTGGCACGCATTTTGAAAATAAAAGTATCAAAACAACACTTAATAAATCCAAACTTTAAATTAACCTTATTTCATAATTTAAACACAAATTAAAAAAATGGCAAAATTAAAAACATTAGATGATTTTTTAACAGAAGAGTTAAAAGATCTTTACAGTGCAGAAAAACAACTGGAAAAAGTTCTGCCAAAATTTTCCAAAACTGCAAACTCGACTGAATTAAAAGAAGCATTTGATAATCACCATAAAGAAACAGAAAATCAGATCGCCCGATTGGATAAGATCGGCAAAATGCTTGGTATTAAACTTAACGGTAAAAAATGTAAAGCAATGGAAGGTCTCGTAGCTGAAGGAAAAGAGATCATTGAAGAGAATGCGGAAAAAGACGTAAAAGATGTTGCGCTTATTGCAGCAGCTCAGAAAGTGGAGCACTATGAAATTGCATCCTACGGATGCGTCGTAGCTTACGCTACAGCTCTTGATTATCCTGAAATAAGTTCGGTGCTTCAGGAAACGCTGAATGAAGAATATAATGCTGATAAAAAACTTATAAGTATTTCAAAAAAAGTAAACAAGGAAGCAATAAAGAATGGGAAAAAAAATTGATACTCCTTTCACACACATAACCTGCCCAAATGAAATTTTTGGGGATTTCGGGCAGGTTCCTTTTTTTTAAAAATTTTTTAATAAATTTAAAACTGACAAAATTAAATATTCTCATGGGAAAAGAAATGAAAACTTTAACAGAAACTATAGATAAATTCCGATCAAAAGAATTTATATATGATTTTTACATTAAAGAAGGTAAGCTCCGGAGTGATGAAACCAAGGAAAGTTTTGTGCCGGAAGATCTAATAATAGAAAGAACCGGCAGATATGAAGGAGATTCAAATCCGGATGACATGTCAATAATCTATGCAATTACTTCTGAATCCGGAACAAAAGGAATTTTGTTAGACGCATACGGTACTTATGCTGATCCTCAAATTTCAGAATTCATAAAAGACGTTCCTATAAAAAGCGAAAACGGGGTGAAATAGAAGCGGTTCAGGATAAGATCAATTTCTGAATTTCTTTCAGCCATTCTTCTTTTTTTGTCTGCATGAGCGGACTTGCATATCTGAAATTCGGAAGAGATCCGTTTATGATTCCGATGATATCATTATCAAGTTTTAAAACAGATTCAGCAGAATCTTTAAGCAGATCAATGCTTCCCCAGGCGGCAATTACTCTTTTACTTTTGGATTTAATCAATTCACGTAATTCCCTTTTCCTGTTTGAATGAGTTATGCAATGAGGATTACTTTCATCAAGGTTATTTGCATTCATAAAATCTTTTTGAAAACTGCCGCTGTTGCCGTTACGCAGATCGGACAGATTCAGAACCCTTACATAGTCCCAGTTATTATAAATCATGAGTCTCATTAGCTGGTACTGAGCATTATCAGGTCTGGTGGGAACAAGTTCTTTTATTTTGCTCTTGCCTAATCCATCCGGCGTAACTTTTTCCGGAATATAATTTTTATCCAGGGGTATTGATGATCCCGGATTCATCATTATCACTACTATATCGGGTATATCAATGTTACCTGTTGCTGACTTTCTTTTAATTTCAAGTAAACTCCTGCATTTGAAAACCGAACCGGATAAATTCAGATCATAGAAATGCCCGGTTACATCAAAGATTTTTTTGAGTTCGTCTGCATATACAGTATTTGTTATAATTTTTTGTCTCAATACTCAATACCCAATACTCAATACTCACCTTTCGTTCTCGAAACCCAGTTCGGCACTTCATTCCCGTTTTGTCTCAGCAGCAGATTCAATTGCGCCATATGATGCTGAACGTGCCGCATATTATATAACAATATTTCAAAGATGTTATAATCTCTGTATGGGTTAACAAATCTTCTGTCAGAGTTTTCCGGTGTAATGCCTTTTATAAGATCATGACACTTTTGTCTGCAATGATTCAGATATATCAATAATTCTTCTTTCGTATAAGTCCTCTCCGGCATTGCGCCTTCAGAGTCGAATTCCGATAATGAGAACGGCGGAGGAGGAGAAAAATTTTTTTCATCTGTTTCTATTGTCAGATAATAATCCAGAAAAAACAAAGTGTGATAAGCAATATACCAGTATTTTGAATCCGCATCCCACAGATCTTCCGGACAGGCTTTGATGGAATTTTCCATCATGTCGATTGATGCTCCGAACTGATTCCAGAGCATTTCTTTTAATGAATTGTCCATATTATATTATATTTTATTTTAATTTAATTTTAACCTAATATCAAAAGGAATATTAATGTCACAATAGATATCACAGCGCCTATTGTTAATATCATAGCAGGTACTTTATATCTT
>JAGPCH010000407.1 GCA_018058125.1 Ignavibacteria bacterium
GATTTCCAAAAGCCATATTAGAAGAAGCTGTAAAATCATAACTCATTTTTTCACAGTTAGAATAACTTACAGGGTTGCTACTCCATACAGACATAGAGTTTCTGTGAAACATTTCTATGTAATAGTTACCTGCCTGAACATTCTTAAAAGATAAGTTTGCTTTGAAATTAATTGAATCCAAAATTGTAAAAGAAGAATCTACTTTATTAAAAGGACTTATAGAATTTCTCAGATAAACTTTAACTGAATCTTTACAAACTAATTTATTGGATACTACATTTAATATTCCTTCCGGAATGTATGTCAGCTCTGCTCCAATATTTATCTTTGCAGTCCATGCCTGATATTTTCCAAGGGAGTTATCAAACCAAACCGGAGTGATTGACTGCCCTGAACTTGTAACGCCGATGTAAGTTCCGATATAACCCGGTACTCCGAATAAAGTCGGATCAATAGCTTTAAGGCAAAACTTATGATCGGATATAAGTCTGTCTTCAAAAGTATTACCGCCGTCTAATGATCTTGAAAGATAAACCTGAAAAGAATCATTGGTCGGAGTATTTCTTGAATCGTAGTAAATAACATCCACGCCGCCTTGATCATCGACTGTAAATGCAGGATAAAACTGATACCTTAAAGCAGGATCAGAATCCTGATTAACCCTTTTAGCATTATTCCATGTACTGCCCTGATTTGTCGATGAATGAATGAGCACATCATAGTCATCTGCAGCAGGAGATCCCGCAGCTGTTTTTTCAGTGCAGGTAATGTAAAGAGTACCGTCTCTTGGTCCACCGGATCTGTCTATGTTCATAGTGGGAAGACCGTTAGCTCGTATTCCATTTATATAGACTTTATGAGCAATTCTTACAGAGTTAACTAAAAAAGCTTTGTCATTGGCAGTCCAGTTGCTTCCGCCGTTTGTAGATTTTGCGAATCCAACAAAATTTCCCTGAGTGACCGGGTCATAATAAGGCCATGAAACATAAAGCTGTCCCTCTTTACCAATTACAATAGAAGCGCCTACTCTTGCATCAAGACCGGAAGGACTAAGTCTTGTAACATTGCTCCAGGAAGCTCCGCCGTCAGTTGAGCTTGAGAAGTATAATCCCATATTTATGAAATCGCTATAGACAATGTATACTTTTCCGTATTCAGGGCTTAAAGGAGAATTATCAGCAGCAGATATAACTTTATCGGCTCTGCCTACTCCGGGGACATAAACAGGTGAAGACCAGAAAGCTCCGTAATTAGTGGAATAGCAGACGCCAACTTTAAAATCAGAGCCGCTTAGAGGAGGAGCTGTAAATGAAATAATACTGGTTCCGTTTTTATCTGTTACTATGATCGGATCACCGACAGTTGAAATAATACTTCCGTTCTGCATTTTAATGGAGTTAGTACCTGTCCAGTTATTCCCACCATTGGTAGTAAAAAATGCGCCGGTCGTATATCCTCCCGGATAGAGATCAGTAATAGCTGCAGCTGACATGAAATTATTATTAACAGGATTGGTTGCAACAGAAGTCTGTACCTGATTATAAACACCCGGCAGCAATCTTGAGTTTAATGGAACGGACATGGAACTTGATGGAGAGTTGTAAGAAACGCTTTTATTTTTTTTGTCGGATGAAACAGAATCCTCTGAGATCAGAAACAAGCCGGTAATAATAAAAACCAAAAATAGATTTGCCTTCATTTACAATAATTTTAAGAATTAAGTAAAATTATGATAAAGCTAAAATATTTTTGGGGTAACACAGGTAAAGAAATCTAAAGAAACTCAGACCCGGTTAGAATATTAAAAGTTTTATACGTAATTGGAAAAAACATTCATCTTTGAGAAAGGATATCCCGAAGATTAATTTTAAACAACTGATATTACAATTGTGAAAATGTTCTTTTTTGGGGTAGCTTTGGGGTAAGTAAAATATAATTTAAATGTTATTGAATAATTTTACTCAAAATAGAAAATAAAAATTCAATATCCTATTTAAATTTTTCAACTGAAAAAATCTGTTTAATACACGACAAAAATAATTTTCTCTCAGATTCACGCAAAAACAGCACGCAGATTTTCGCAAAAAATACTTATTAATTATATATCTGCGAAAATCAGCGAGTATTTATCTGCGAAAATTCACAAGAAAATTTTTGTCGTGTACTAAGAAAAATCTGATTCATCTTTGGAATAAAACTATTTCAGGGTTAGAGAAAATATAGTAGTGAAGTAGATCAGATAACTTAAGTTGACTATTACACAATATAAAAACAGCTTGTCACTGATTACACTTATTTTTGAGTAACTTTAAATCTCCAGTAAGCGAAAATCAGATAAATAAAATTCGTAACAATTAGTGAAATTACTGAAATTAGTAATATTAGTGATAGAGTGCTCTTTTAAACTGAAGCGGTCAACTTAAGTTACATTATAAAGATTCACTATAATGATATAATTTATTTTATTATTTTAAACGGAAAACAAACTAAATCTTTTATGATCAAACCTGTATCAATCACCGAGCTGACAAGAGGGATAAAAGCTATCATCGAGGAAGAATTCAATTTTGTATATGTAACCGGAGAGATCTCTAATTTTAAGGATCACAGTTCGGGGCATTTCTATTTTACTTTAAAAGATGAAAAGGCGCAGATCAGCGCCATCATGTGGAGCAGCCGGAATAAAGATCTGATATTCAGACCGGAGAGCGGGATGAAAGTTACGGCAAAGGGAAGAATTACCCTGTATGAGACAAGAGGTTCGTATCAGATCGATGTATTTGAAATGCTGCCGGCGGGAGAAGGAGAGCTTCAGATGGCATTTGAAAGATTAAAACAGAAACTCTTTGACGAAGGATTATTC
>JAGPCH010000408.1 GCA_018058125.1 Ignavibacteria bacterium
GTCTTTTTCAGCGCCGGGTAACTCTGTCATTCCCAACATTGGAATTCCAAAGTTTCAGATGCGGGAAGGTCTGATATTTCTCGGAATCAATATTGTGTTAAGTTATTTTCTTATAAAATATTACGGCATTCTCGGAGCGGCTTTCGGGAATGTTTTTTCCACTATAATTGCTTCATTCTATATTTATTTTTCATCGGTAAAGTTTTTTTCAATGAAGATTTCGGAATTGTTTCCTAAAAAACAATTCAAGCCATTGTTAGCAGGAGCAGTGAGCGGTTTGATCTCAGGCGTTACTTTTTATCTGGCTCTAAAATACATCTATATACCTGAGGGAAGGATAGCCGGAATAATTTATTTGATAATTTTTTTCTTAATATACGTTTCCATTTTTACGCTGCTGATAATTAAGATGAAATTCATTGAACCCAAAGACAAAAAACTCATAGCAAAATTACTATTAAAATTTATTCCCAATAAATACATTTCGAAAGAAAAGTTTAGTTCAGTAAGATTAAATGAGTATATTGAAAAAATTAAAGATCTGTCAGGTGAGTAAAAAATGAAAATAAATTTTATTGTTCCTGAAATATCAAGAACCGGAGGTATGAGAATTATTTTTGAATATGCCAACAGGTTCACAGAACGCGGACATGATGTAATACTATATACACCTGTTATTCCATTTAATAATTACAAAGGTGAAATTAAAAAGTATTATCTGAAGTATCAGTTTTTATATGCAAAGAATATAATTCTGAATAAAAAAAAACTTCCTGATAATATTTTCTTACATAATTTTAAAATTGAGTTTTTAATGTTCTTCAATAATTTTACTGTAAGAGATGCTGATGCTACAATAGCTACGTCTTGGACAACATCATATGTAGTTGATAAATTAAATTTAAATAAGGGGAAAAAATTTTACCTGATACAGGATTATGAAAACTGGAATTCAAATGAGATATTTGTAGATAAAAGTTACACTCTCCCTTTAAACAGGATCACTGTGTCTAATTACCTTAAAGATCTGCTTTTAAGAAAATTCAATTCAGATTCTGTTGTAATATTAAACGGAATAGATTTCAATCTTTTTAAAAATCCTGAAAAAATTTACAATGATTCTCCGACAATACTTTTTACAGATCATATTTTAGAAAACAAAAATACTTTAGCAGCCATAAATACTGCTATTAAAATTAAAGAGAAATATCCAAACGTAAGATTAAAATGCTTTGGACATAAGCAGTATCACAGTTTACCGGAATATATAAGTTTTACAGCTAATCCAGATGAAAAAGAAATTATAAAGCTATATTGTGAATCAGATATATTTCTTTTCACCAGCAAGTTTGAAGGCTTTGGATTGCCTCCTGCAGAAGCTATGTCTTGCAAGTGCGCTCTCGCCGGTTACAAATCAGGAGCTGTTCCGATATTTGCCGAACATATGACAACAGCAATGCTTGCAGAATCTGGCAATCAGGATGAACTTTTAAAATGCGTTCAGTATCTGTTAAACGATTTGAATGAACTGAAAAGAATATCTGAAAACGGTTCTGAAAAGATCAGAAAATTACTAAACTGGGATGATTCAGTCAATTTGTTTGAAAAATTAATTTCTGAAAAATAAAAACTTATATGACTATTTCAGTAATAATAGTGAACTATAATACTTCAGAAGTTCTTGAAAAATGTCTTAAATCAATATTACAATATGAGAAGGAATTATCTTTTGAGATCATTGTAGTTGATAATAATTCTTCAGATAATTCAGCTCAAGTGATTGAAAAATATTCAAATGAAAAAGTGGGTTTTAAATCAATATTATTAAAAGATAAAGTAAGTTTCTCTGCTGCAAATAATATCGGATATGATTTATCTGTAGGCGGGTATATTATAATAATGAATCCGGATATAATTTTTACCGAACCGCTTTTTGATGAACTTACAAAAGCTTTTGAATCACATACCAAAACCGGCGCAGTATGTCCTGTACTAAATGGTACTGACGGGAAATTTCAATACAGATATTTTCAGAGGTTTCCGACTATTACGCAGTTTGTAATGTTTTATTCGGTTATAGCAAAAATTTTTGATGGGTCAGAATATTTTAAAAATAAATATCTCTGCAACTATGACATAAATCTGAATTCAGGAAATCCTGAAAGGACTGATCAGATTCCCTGCGCATTTCTTATGACAAAAAGAAGTATCTTTGAAGAAGCCGGGAAAATGAATGAGACATACGAATTATTTTTTGAAGACGTAGATCTTTGTTACAGGATCGGAAAGAACCATGAACTTAATATTGATACTTCACTTCAAGTAACTCATCTCGGAGGAGAGAGTTTTAAAACAAGTGATGATTACTGGCTTCACGGAAGATTTATTCTCAGCATGATTAGATTTTTTGAAAACAATTACGGACCATTAAGAACATTAATATTGAAATGCACAGTCTATATAAATTCACTATTTGTAATATTAAGCGAAAACCTGAAAATGATCATTGGAAAAAAGAATATATACCGGTATAAAAAGCATAAACATCTTATCACAGAATTCAATAAAACTTACTTTTAAATGATCTCTGTCATAATACCAAATTACAACGGGCTACATCATCTGCAGGATTGTTATGATTCATTGAAAAAGCAAAGCTATAAGGACTTTGAGATTTTTCTTGTTGATAATAATTCATCTGATGATTCCATTAAATTCACAGAAGAGAATTATCCCGAAGTAAAGATCATCCGGTTTAATTATAATTCCGGATTTGCGATCGCCGTTAATCAGGGGATAAAAGTAAGCGCTTCGGAGTTTGTATTGCTTCTTAATAATGACACTGAATGTGATGTAAACTTCC
>JAGPCH010000409.1 GCA_018058125.1 Ignavibacteria bacterium
GCAGAAAATTATTTCCTTCTCCCGTAACGAAACTGCTTCCGCAAACATAAACATTATCCGAATCGTCTATTGCCATATCATCTATAAATTCATTACCGTTTGAAATACCATTATATTTTTTGTTCCAGAGTATATCTCCATTTCCATTATATTTTATGGTAACAATATCAAACAAGCTTGCAGATGAATGACTTCTTCCGGAGATAACAGGGTTACCGGTATTATCAGTAACAACTTTTACTGCAACATCAGAGCTGCTGTTCTCTCCGTCAAATATTTTTGTCCATATCTGATTTCCCTGATTATCAAATTTTAATAATATAAAATCACTGAATGATGTTTCACCTTTGCTTTCACCTGCAACATATATATTTCCATTCTGATCATTCGTAATGGAATAGGCAATATCATTTCCGTTTCCGGGACCGTTATAGATCCTTTCCCAGAGTTTAACACCCGATGAGTTATACTTTACAACATATATATCAAAAAGAGAAGTTGTTTGAAAAATTTTTCCTGCAGAATATACATTTCCGAAGTCATCTGTAAAATGATCCAGAGCTTCATCATTATTGTTACCGGATCCAATATAAGTATTTACCCATTCAGGATTTAGCTGAGAATAAACGAGACTATTTGTGAGTATCATAAATAATATTATATGAAAGGTTAGTTTCATTTTCATTTTAAAAAATCCGGATTTGTTTTAAATTGAATTTACTGCTAAAATACAAAGAAATTATTTGAAATTCATTAATTAATGTCAGATTGTTAAAATGTAAAAGAAATGATCAGATTTTGTAGTTAAGTTTTTTGGAAAACATCAATCTGAAAATATAATTTCTTTTTAAAAAATCTGAAATTTTGAAAATATCTCAAATAGTTTAAATTAATTTTCATATATTTATTGTAACACTAAATTTTACAAATACTTCGCAATGACAACAGTTCTCAGGGAATGGATTTTATAAGACTCTTCAGAGAAAAATTAATATCCCTATTAGACAGTAAAAGTTTCAGGAAAAATTTTCTTAATGCTCTCCCATTCTGGGTTGGAGCAATAATCACAGGACTTGTATCTGTTTTATATGCAAAATTATTTTCATGGGCTGAAGAAGGAACATCGTATATATATGAAAAAGAAAAGTGGCTCTTTTTTATAATTACACCATTGACTTTTGTAATTGCCTGGTGGGTAGTGAAAAAATACTCACCATATTCAAAAGGCAGCGGAATACCTCAGGTAGTTGCGGCTATCGAATTATCCGGTACAAAAGAAAAATCGAAGATTGACAAATTACTTGACCTGAAAGTAATTATAGTAAAAATGCTATCAAGTCTTATAATGATCTTCGGAGGAGGAGCTATCGGCCGGGAAGGACCGACTATTCAGATCTCGGCTTCCATTTTCAAAAAGATTAATGACTACCTGCCGGAATGGTATCCGAAGATTGCGAACAAAACAATGATTGTAACAGGTGCTGCTGCAGGTCTTGCGTCTGCATTTAATACGCCTCTTGGTGGTATTGTATTTGCCATCGAAGAACTTACAAGAACGCACTTTAATTTTTTTAAATCAGCTCTTCTGACCGGAGTTATTATTGCAGGTCTTACTGCTTTAAATCTGCTCGGACCTTATCTGTACCTTGGTTACCCGCTTATTAATGATACATCGTTATGGATGGTGCTGATAATTATTCCTGTGTCAATTGTAACCGGATTATCCGGAAGCGGAATGGGTCAGGCGATTCTTTTTATTTCTGAAAAGAAAAAGAATTTAAAGAACAATAAGAATAAACTTTTATATACTGTAGTTTGCGGATTAATACTGGCTTCTCTTGCCGTCTTGATCGACGCAAGAGCTTTCGGATCGGGTAAAGAGATAATGGTGGCAACATTATTTACTGACAGCAAATATCTTGAATGGTATATCCCTGTTTTAAGGATTATCGGACCAATTATCTCTTTTACCTCAGGTGCTGCCGGAGGAATATTTGCACCGTCACTTAGCGCAGGAGCAAGTATTGGAGCATTGATCTCCGGATTTATGGAACTCTCAGGTACTGAAACTAACCTTATTGTACTTTGCGGTATGGTTGGCTTTTTAACAGGTATCACCAGAAGTCCGTTTACTTCTTCTATTCTTGTTATTGAAATGACCAATAATCATAATATAATTTTTAATCTTATGCTTACAGCGGTAGTCGCAAATCTGGTTTCTAATTTTATAAGCAAACATTCTTTCTACGATCATTTAAAAGACCAGTATCTGTCTGATCTGAAAAAAGAAGATGCTCCTGATCTTAAGAAATTGAAAGTTCCGTTATAAAAGAATTAGACTGCCGTAATTCGGAAATTTTTGCATTCGATTATAAAACAGGATCGGAAATAAATATTTTTCAAAATTAAAACTAATCAAACTATAATTATATGAAAATACAGGACGAAAACATTGAACTCTCACTGCTTACGATAGATGATTATCAGGAATTGAAAAAAGTGATGCAGGATGCATATCAGACTATGCCTCATGCTATCTGGTCAGAAGACCACATTAAAAATTTACTTGAAAAATTTCCGGAAGGGCAGGCTGTCGTAAAAGTCAAAGGTGACATTGCCGGTTGCGCTTTGTCGATCATAGTTAATTATGACAAATTTGATGAACATCATACTTATGAAGATATTACTGGCAAATATTCTTTTGGTACTCATAGCTCGGATGGTGATACTCTTCACGGTATTGATGTCTTCGTCAAACCTGAATACAGAGGTCTTAGATTGGGAAGAAGATTATATGAATACAGAAAAAATCTTTGTGAGGAAAGAAATCTGAAGGCGATTGTCTTTGGTGGAAGAATTC
>JAGPCH010000410.1 GCA_018058125.1 Ignavibacteria bacterium
CTATTCCTCTTGCTGCTACGTCAGTTGCTACGAGCACTTCAAGTTTTCCCGATCTGAATTTCGCCATAACCCTGTCACGCATTGTCTGTTTCATATCTCCATGCAGACCTTCAGCCGAATATCCTCTAGCCTGTAAATGCGATACAAGATCATCAACACTTCTCTTCCTGTTGCTGAAAACAAGTGAGAGTTTCGGATTGTGTATGTCAATAAGTCTTGTCAGGACTTCGAGTTTCATGCTTGGTTTTAATTCAATATAATACTGATTCACATTCGGTACCGTCACTTCTTTATGAACGACTTTAATATGTTCAGGATCGGTCAGATATTTTTTTGACAAGTCAAGTATCTGTTTTGGCATCGTAGCGGAAAATAAAATAGTCTGTCTCTCTTCAGGTACCTGCTTTAGTATCATTTCAATATCATCCCGGAATCCCATATCAAGCATTTCATCAGCTTCATCAAGAACGACCATCTTGATCTCTTTTAATTTTAATGTAGCGCGGTTAATATGGTCTATCACTCTCCCCGGAGTACCTATGACGATCTGAACACCTGAGTTAATAGTTCTGATCTGTCTGTCAATAGGCTGACCTCCATAGATCGGCACAATTCTTGCATTTTTTTTATATTTTAATAATTCACTCAGCTCTTCTGAAACCTGAATTGCAAGTTCACGTGTCGGGCATAAAACAATTGCCTGAACTTTTTTAGATGAAAAATCTATAGTTTCAATTATAGGTATTCCAAATGATGCTGTCTTTCCTGTTCCCGTTTGCGCCTGGCCAATCACATCTTTACCGCTTAATATTACCGGAATTGCCTGCGACTGAATCGGAGTAGCTTCTTCGAATCCCATATCTGTAATTGCATGTAGTATGTCTTTGGATAAATTTAACTCTTCGAACTTTAATGTATACATTGTATTTTTAATTAAATTATTTGTTTCTGTTACTTCTGTTTTTTTGTTCTGTGTGTCTATAATTCCTGAACATTCTCAGGTATAATTTTATTTCTTTACAAATTTAAATTACAGCAGATTACTTGCAAGCTCTGCAAGCTCTGATCTCTCTCCTTTGAGAAGATTAATGTGAGCATAGACTTTCTGACCTTTGAAATGTTCGATCAGATATGAAAGTCCGTTTGACAGCGAATCAAGATAGGGATGATCGATCTGATAAATATCTCCTGTAAACACAATCTTAGCCCCTTCTCCGGCTCTTGTGATAATTGTTTTTATTTCATGCGGAGTAAGATTCTGAGCTTCATCCACTATGAAAAAAATTCTCTGAAGACTTCTTCCTCTTATGTAGCTCAGCGGTTCGATCACAAGTTTATCGTCTTTTATCAATTGTGTGATCTGCTGATATTGTCTGTCTGTTTCTCCATACTGATCCTGAATGACTTTTATATTATCCCATAAAGGCTGCATATACGGAGCAAGTTTGTCTTCAATATCACCAGGCAAATATCCGATGTCTTTATTGCTTAAAGGAACTACCGGTCGTGCAATATATATCTGTCTGTAATGCTTTTTTGACTGAAGAGCTGATGCAATCGCCAGTAAGGTTTTTCCTGTTCCGGCTTTTCCTGTCATAGAGATCAGCGGAATATCATTGTTAGTAAGTGCATCGAGAGCAAATGTCTGTTCGGCATTACGCGACTTTATCCCATATACATCTATTTTATCGACTCTCCTTAATATTTCCCTGAATGGATCAAAGTGCGCAAGTACAGATCTGTTGTTATTTCTCAGAATATAAAACTTATTAGGCAGAATCTCTCCTCTGAGTTCTTTTTTAACTTCACTGAGCGGAACTTCAAACGGCGGCAGATATAATTTCTGCAATATCTCATCATCAAAATTCTCTATGATCTCTTTTCCGCTGTACAGCTCCTCTACATTGTTTATCCTGTCAGTAGTATAATCCTCTGCCGGTAAACCCATAGCCTTAGCCTTCATCCGGAGATTTACATCCTTTGTGACGAGTATGACCGAACGCTTTTCATCGGCTTTCTGAACATCTATAGCGCAGCTCAATATCCTGTGATCCGGAGTATCATCCGTGAAAATTTCCCGGATCTCCTTACTCATACCTCGGGAGATAGCTATCCTTACTTTACCAAGTCCTTTGCCGAGTGAAACACCGCCGTTGAATAAAGCAGAACCTGTCATAGTATCAAGTGTCCTTGCAAAATCACGGGCATTTAGATTTATTACCTGGCTTCCTCTTTTGAAATGGTCAAGCTCTTCGATCACTGTCAGAGGTATTACAATATCATTTTCCTTAAACTGGAATATGCATGAAGAATCATGCAGTATCACGTTGGTATCAAGTACAAATACTTTAGTAGATTTTTTAGCCATTAAGTTATTCGTTTGAAATGAACGGTTAATATAACCTATATGGACAGGATAAGAAATGCAGGAATGAAAATTGAACGGAAGTATAATTTTGCAGAAATTTTGAAATTTGTTAATTATAGCTTATAAAAAAATTACTAATCCGGATTTATAAAACTACAACCTGGTTCAAAACCCCGCCTCCATACCTAACGACAGCCTGTTGATCACATCACCTTCAACCTTGTCATTTCCGCTTCCAATGCTTTTTACACCATCAAAAAATGTTTCTGCATATTTTGCTGAAATACTAATAAACGGAAAAGGTCTGTATTTCAAAACAATATACCATCGCCTTCCCTCTCCATATAACGGAACATTTGACATTACTCCCTGTATGTCATTTTCAAATTCATATATTCTGCTGTCATAGCTGTCGGTATTGAAAAAAATGAATCTTGTATCAAACGTCATCTTTTTTAAAGGAATAAATCTTATGTCGGAATAAAAG
>JAGPCH010000411.1 GCA_018058125.1 Ignavibacteria bacterium
CTTCTCTGCCAAGCATATCATATACAACTAATCTGACTTTATCTTGACTCTTCACCTTAAATTCAATTACAGTTACCGGATTAAATGGATTTGGAAAATTCTGTGCGAGTTCAAATTTATCCGGAACATTTGCTGAAATCATCATTATGTCAGACAAGCGGTCATCCATAAATGATTCGTACAATGCAGTTCTTCCATTCAACTGCTTTTCCCACATCATCCGAAATCTGAAATATCCTCCGTGAACTAATTTTGGACTGAGGTTTACAAACGTTTTTTCTGAGCCGCTGCCTACATAAAATCTCTTGGCACCGAAAGGATTATACCTGGCATTTGCAATAATATGTGTACTGTCATGAAGCACGTTTATCCAACAGGTTGCCGAGTAGAATGCAAATTCATCAGTAAAGTCTGCGTGTGCTGATCCTGTTCCGCAATAGTTAACTCCCTCAACCTGGCGTGAGTGATTTGTAATATTATATCCTGTTGAATACGGAGTGACCGAGTAAAAGCTTGATCCGCCGAGAGTATCATAATCATAATTCAGTGCTGATGGGTCAATCATTGCAAATCTAATATTGCTTTGAGAGCCGGCCTGAATGATAGTCTTTTGTACTCCTACACTCAACTGTCCATTAGTATTAACCTGACAATAGTGATAAGCAATTGATGTTACCGTATCATTCAGGTTTCTCAGATAGGCAACTACGATATGTGATCCGTAGTTGGCGGTAGATATTTTTGGCGTTGAGCAATACAACGATTCACTCAGAGTAATATTAGTGTCGTTCTGCCAATTCAAATTATAATAGTTCTTCAGATAAACATCGCCATTCTTTTCATAAGCCACTATAAAGTTCTTCATGGAATTAGTTAAGTATGGTGTAATAGAAGGATCGTTTTCATCTGCAATATCTGCTGTAATCGGAACCGATGTGTTCCAGGTAGCCCCGTTGAACTTTGCAAAGAAGATGTCATTGTTTCCGTTCTTGTTTGATTGGTAAACTATTGCTCCCTCATTGTTCTGGTTCCAATCTGTATAATTAGCAACGGATGGGTTTATGTTCAGAAAGCCGTCATTAGTAATGTTAGTCTCAACTCCCATGGAATCATATGTAATAATTCTTGCGGAAACATTACTGCTCAAGGGTGAACTCCATTTTTCGTAAGCGAGAATTGCAGTTCGGATGAAATAGTTTTCTGATTTGACAGACTTATCAAACTGAGGATTTCTAATATCATGATTTTCGGAAGACAGCAGAACATAAGACGTGTCAAAATAAACCCGCTGGGATGCAGCATTACTAACATAAAGAATTGCGATACAAAAGAGAAAAATAATTTTGCTTTTCATAACTATCTCTTGTTTCACAAATGTATGGCTTCTTGGTTTCCTTAGAAATGCAAAAGGAAGTCAGCAAGTTTCTTTGATAATTAAAATCCAGCATTAATCGAAATTCTGATCTGGCAGCCGATTCAGATTTCGTATAAATCTCTTCTCTTTATAAGGTTTATCGTCTTTAAAGGTGTTATATACTTCAACAGCTATAACAGAAGCTATGAGAATTTTTGCATTCTCTTTAGTGTGGCCTTCTTTGAGTAATCGTTCGTAAGTTTCTTTTGTCTCAGGAGGAGAATTCTCTCTTAACTGATTATCTACAACTTCAAGAAATGAATCTCTAAGATACGGGTTATGATTGTCATCTTTCATGATTATTATCTGTTTTATTTTAGTTTTGTGGAAAACATCTTAACGAATATTCTTCTGACTGTCAAAAAACTTTTTTCAAATGTATATCTTCCTTTTTTTGTTAGAAATAGAAAAAAAGAACTACTCCAGTCCGTTTATCATAGAGGCGATACATAATGATTTCACAATTTTTACCGTAGGAATGACTTCGCCGCAACATTTGTCTAAGGTATCCCTCCAGACAACTGACTCAAATTTGTTAACAACTCGTTAGTATAATCGCCCTATCACCAAAAACAAAAGTAAACTGTCAGCCCTGTATCTTTGATTGTTAAAACTGTTTAATTAAGTTATTTTTATTAACAAGTTTTCGGAGGATAACTTGCTGGTTTATACGCTTCCGAAAAGTTATTGACACTACTGACAACACTACTACTGCTACTAATTTTCTATTAAATTAATAATGATAGAAAGACTCTTAATAAAAAACTACCTCATCATCAAAGAAGCGGAGATAGTTTTTTCGAAGGGCTTCAACATACTTACCGGTGAAACGGGTGCAGGCAAGTCGATCATACTCGATGCATTGTCACTTATACTTGGTGAGAGAGCAGATTATTCGATCATTCGTAAAGATGCCGATAAGCTAGTTGTTGAAGGACATTTTGAATTCAGCGGAGATGAGACTGCGTTGTCGTTGCTGAAAGAAATATTGCCGGAAGATTGTATGAACGGCAATTCGGTAATTGTGAGAAGGGAACTTCTGAAGAAAGGTACAGGAAGAAGTTTTATAAATGATTACCCGCTTAATGTTTCTGATTTAAAGAGATTCGGTGATCTTGCGATTGATATACACTCTCAGAACGAACACCAGTCATTGCTCATCAAAGATACACATATAAAGATACTCGATTATTTTTCGGGTGAAGTTGAATTACTGAGAGAATATTCTGAGAGTTATATAAATCTCACCGGTATAGTAAAAGAGTATGAAGAGCTAATTTCTAAGAAAGATGAATTTGTGAGAAAGAGGTCTTTTCTGGAATTTGAATTGAAGGAAATAAACAATCTCAATCTTTCATCGGGAGAGGACATAGCGCTTGAAGCGGAGTTGAAAAGACTCGAGAATATTGAAGTCATATCTGAGTCAGG
>JAGPCH010000412.1 GCA_018058125.1 Ignavibacteria bacterium
AACGAAAAATCTCTTGAAAATCTCATAAAGGTAAAATCCGAGTATTTTCTTTTTAAGAGAGATCTGAAGAATCTGCTGTTCAGGATATATTATAATCTTGGATATTTTGACGAAGCGTATTCAATATTGGATAACATGAAGCATTATATAAAATCTACAAAAGAGCTTTCCGAAACATTTAAGACAAGGAGCAGGAATTTCATTAAGTTTGCTTCCGGATTGCTGAAGATTGCATCGGGTACAAATAAAAACAGCGCAGGTTATTTATGCGAAAGCATTAAAAAGGTAAGGAATACAGAGTCATATAACTGGCTGCTGGAAAAAGCAGAGGAGCTTAAATGAAAAAGTATTGAGTATTAAGTATTAAGTATTAAGTATTAAGTATTAAGTATTAAGTATTTACTGATATCGCCTCGTAGACTTTCGCATAAACATTATTCCTGATTCAAATTTTATAAATCAAAAAAGAGGAGAGGAAAGAATTTTTTTTTAAGTATGAGCCTCTATTGATGAATAAAATTGAACAAATTTATAATCATTTATTAACAACCGGATAGCGGCTGTATATATGGTCATTTAATAATTTAACATTGAAAATTAATTATAGGAAAATTAGTTTTGAATTTTAAAAATTGATAATAGAATTTTCATTTTCTTTGTTTAAATCACTTTCAGATTTATGATAATACTTAAAAGCGGCTTAGATATGGAGATAGCTGTTTTTGATAGAAAATCATCGAACTGAAGCAGACAGTATTATGAAGTGATTTAATTGGTTATAATTTTAAATTCTACTTGATATAAACTTATATAATTATTTATTATGAAAAAAATTGGAATAATTGGCGCAGGATTTACAGGGATAATGACAGCAGTTCAGCTGATCCGTAAATCTGATGAAGCGTTTGAGATTATAGTTGTAAATGAAAAAGATACTTTCAGCAAAGGCATCGCCTTCAATCCATATTCTGACAAGCATCTGCTGAATGTGATCACAGAAAAGATGAGCGCATTTCCGGATGTGCCGGGACATTTTCTTGACTGGGTAATGGAAAGAAAAGATTTCAACAAGTATGACAGAGCACTTATTGCAAATTCATTTTTAAAAAGAAATTTGTACGGCGAATATCTCTCAGAAATCTGGGACAGTTCGCTTCAGACTGCCTCTGATAAAGGTATAATCATAACAGTAATAAATGCTGTGGTAATAGAACTCGAACCTATTGATAATGGCGTTTCCATCTGGCTAAGCAATGATAAAAAAATAAAGCTTGATAAATGCGTTATTGCATCCGGTAATAACCTTCCGAGAAATCCGGAGATCAGAAACAAATTATTCTACGAAACCGGACAGTATTTCCGAAATCCCTGGAAGAAAGAATCTGTTTCAAATGTGAAACAAGACTTGCCTGTATTAATCATCGGAAATGGTCTTACAATGGTGGATACTGTGATAGGACTATGCGAACAGGGATTCAAAGACAAAATATATTCTATTTCTCCAAACGGTTTTAATATCTTGCCGCACAGGCATAATGGTCTTAAGTATTCAAAACTTACCGAAGAGTTACCGGATAAGCCGACACTGAAAGAACTCGTTGATATTGTCTATAAACACATAAGGATTGTAAGGGAGTTCGGTATTTCTGCCGAACCGGTGATAGACTCTTTGAGACCATTTACTCAGAAGTTATGGAAGAATCTCACAGATTCAGAAAAAGAATTATTTATGTCAAGATTCAGGCATTTATGGGGTGTTGCACGTCACAGGATACCGCTTCAGCTTCATGACCGGATTCAAAACTTAAGAATAGAAGGAAAGCTTAATATAAGATCCGGTAAGATCATAGATATTATTTCTCTGGGTGAAAATATTGAAGTTGAATATTTTGACAGGAAGGAAGGAAAGAATGAGAAGTTAGTGGTCTCCCGTGTTATAAACTGTACCGGACCTGAGACCAATGTTATGAATCTTGAAAAGAACTTCCTAAAAAACTGCCTGATTAACGGTATAATTTCACAGGACAATCTAAAACTTGGAATAAAGACAGACATTGATACATTTCAAGTAATAGATTCAAAAGGAATTCCTCAGCCTAACCTGTTTACAATCGGATCAAATCTTAAGGGTGAATTATGGGAAAGTACAGCTGTAAATGAATTAAGGTCGCAGTCGGAAAAACTGGCTGAGATCCTGAAGATCAAAAATCAGAAAGCTGATAGTATTGTTGATCAAATTACAGTATGATTCTGATTAAATTTTGATTAAAGTAAACAATACCGGAAAAATAAATGTCCACGCTGAGTCCTTCGTAAAAACATAGCTCTCGTTTCAAAATATATTATGCAAAGTGACTTTCCAGAGACAAAACTACAAAATTTTAAAAATAAAAAAGCCCGGCGAAATAATTCACCGGGCTTTTCGTATGTATATATTCTTCGAAAATAAGTTTATCTCTTACTTAGCACATCACAAACTTCCTTAAAATTCTTCCCAGCATTCTCGAGTAGTGCATTCGCTTCATCAAGAATTTCTTTTTTATATTTTTCATCTTCTATAGTAGGCAGGTTTATCTCGACATTCTTATGCGCTCCCCAGATGCCCGTCTCCAGAGACTTAGCGCCAACTTCGAGATCACTCTTCGAAGCAATGTTTCCGTCCTTCGCCATTTTGATCATCCAATCCCAGCATGAATCCGATATTCTCATCACGTTCAGCGGTACAATAATAGCCTTCTTTAATCCTTCCTGCATCTTCTCATTTCTGAGCTTTTGTTCGGCTTCGGTACTCTTTGGTAGTTTCATAGCTATCATATAATCATTGAATGCATTCG
>JAGPCH010000031.1 GCA_018058125.1 Ignavibacteria bacterium
ATGCTGAGATTAAAATTTCCCGCTATAATATTATTAGTGTTAATTTCTGTATCTTTGATTTGCAGTAGGAGTCCACCACTCATTTAATAATGGTGAATCAGGATAAGCATACCATCTTGCATTTCTAAATCTGTCACTGTATACATATCTTGAAGGTTCAGTCCATAAGAATGTAGTCGGCTGATCATCATAAATAAGTTTCTGCCATTTTTTCAGCAATTCAATTCTTTCATTCTCATCAAAAGTGATCCTGTTTTGCTCCAGCATTTTATCACTTTCAGGATTTATGTAACTGATAAAATTACTTCCTTCTCCGGTAGCCTGTGTGGAATGCCAGATCTGATACGGATCCTCGGGTGTTACACCCAGCTGCCATGCGGAATAACAGGCATCAAACTCATGCTTTTTTGTTTTCTCAAGAAAAACTGACCATTCATAATCCTGAAGATCTGCCTGAATGCCAAGCTGCTTAAGCTGCTCAATTATAATGAGCATTACTTTTTTTCTTTTCGGATTATTGTTATTTGTAAATGTAAATTTAAAATCCGTTTTCTTTCCGTCTATGACTTTATCGAGAACTCCGTCTCCGTCCGTATCTTTCCAGCCGGCATCTGCAAGCATTTTCTTAGCTAGCTCGGGTTCATATTTAATTTCAGGAAGATCTGTATTGTAATATTTACTTTTAATGAATACAGGAGAACTGACAAGTGTACCCATTCCATAAACTATATTATCTATTATTGCCTGTCTGTTAATAGCATGGCTTAATGCCCACCTGACATTTTTATCTGCAAAAAGAGGATTCTTATTATTCCATGCAATGAATACGTATGTAGGCTCAGTTACAAGAGCTTTTTTCAGATTAAACTGTTCCGGATTCTTGATGTTTTCAACGAAATCTATAGGTTGAATCACAAACATCTGATCGACTTCCTGATTCTTTGCGGCTACTACAGCAGCATTCTGATCCTGAATTGTTTTAAAAACCAGCTTCGCAGGATAGTTCGGGATTTCACTTTTATTCCAGTAATTGTCATTTCTTGATAATGTAACTGACTGACCGGTTATCCATTTATCTAGCATGTAAGGACCGCTACCTACTACATACTTTGGTTCCCTGGAAACTTCCTGAGAATTAAGAAACTCCGCATACTCCTGCATTTTCGGATATTTCAGCGGATCCATGCTTAAGCCGGCTGCATTTAGATCTTCCCAGGTAAATGAATCATTCATATTGTTTATATCAAGAATATGCTTTGGAGTTATAGCTGTAGCTCCAATTGTATAAACAGCTTTGAAATATGGCTTTGACATGTTTATACGGACCTTGTATTTATTTCCGTCAACCAGTTCAACGCTCTTTACGTCATTAAAATAATTTCTTAATGCCTGTGCGTCAGTAAAAGGATTCTTAATTGTTTTAATTGTAAAAATTACATCTTCGCCTGTCAGAGGTTTACCGTCTGAGAAAGTAACATTTTCTTTCAGATCGAAAGTGTAAGAAAGATGGTCTTCGCTTAAAACGGGAGGAGCTTTTGCTATGATAGGTTTGATCTCATAAGTGACTCTGTCTATATCGATAAGGGGTTCGAAAATATAAATATAAATTCCGGATGCCGCAGCATCATTGGTTACAGTTGGGTTTAACTTTTCAGCATCAGACATTTCCTGTCTGATCACCCAGTCCCCGACTACAGCTTCAGAAACATCAGGCGGCTGAAGTTTGGTAAGTTCAAAAGATTCATTTTCATTTTTTGAAGTTGAATCTTCTTTTTTTCTGCCGCAGGATGAAATGAGAATCATTCCTGAAAGCAAAAAGGCAAATGCATAAAAAAATTTTCTGTTCATTTTGCTATAATTAATTTAAAAATTGATTAAAAACTTATACTGCTTATCCATTTAATAAGTTTTGTATTATGTACTGAGTTGTTATTCAAAATCATGTTCAAAATATTCAGTGCTGCGTTCCAGTCTGTTATTGTCTGAATCTGAATTTCTGTTTTTTGATTTTGAGTTAATTTTATCTTCAAGTCTCTTACGGAATACTTCTGCAGCATTATAACCGTAATGTTTGCATAAATAATTAAGAGCAATTACTTCGGCAATCACGGTAATGTTTTTTCCCGGAAAGATCGGTAACTTTATTAGCTCCACATCGACTCCTAGTAAATTCAAAGCCGAGCTATCCAGTCCTGTCCTGTCATAGGCCTTATCCTTATCCCAGTCTTCCAGCTCTACGATCACTTCAACTCTTTTCTGATACCGGATAGATCTTATCCCGAAGATTGTCTTTACATCAATGATTCCCAATCCCCTGATCTCCATAATATGTTTTGATAATGCTGTTCCTGATCCCATAAGAACACCTTCTCCTTTTTTTGTGATCATCACAACATCATCAGCTACTAGCCTGTGTCCCCTTTCTACAAGATCCAGAGCAATTTCACTTTTCCCAATTCCCGATTTACCGGAGAACAGCAACCCTACTCCATAGACATCTACAAATGATCCGTGAATTATTATCTGAGCCGTAAACTGGTCATCAAGAAAATCACTTATAAAATATGATAACCTGGTAGTCGGATAAGGAGTCTTAAAAACTGAAACGTTTTTTTCCTCAGCAATTTTAATTAATTCTTCCGGTATTTTATTGTCGTTGGTAACTATTATGCAGGGTATGTCAAAAGAGAATATTCTGTAAAGTATTTCCTTTCTTTCGACCGGATCAAATTGCCTGAGATATCTTATCTCTGTATTTCCAAAGACCTGAACTCTGTTATATGTAAATAATTTAACATAACCAGCCAATGCCAGGCCGGGTCTGTGTATGTCTTTTTCAGTTATTAATTTACCGGGACTTATTTCTGGAGATGTTACTTTCTCAAATTTAAATCTGTCTTTGCATTCAGAGAAAAAAAACTCTACCGTTATGGAATTCTTTTTTAACTCCTTAATATTCTCAAACTTTCCTGCCAATATTAAATGGTTTTTATAATCTCTTTGTCAATATTATTCTTTTCCTTCTTGTGCTTGCTTTTATATTTTAATAACTGAGCTTCAATCTTATCAACTGCTTTATCAATTGATTTGGTATAATCATCCGAACTTTCACTTGCGGCAATAATTTTGTCTCTAAGCTTTATGTTGATCTCACAACTTTTAATACTGTTAATGGTTTTCTCATACGAAAGAATTACATCGGCATGCAATATCTCCTCATGATATTTACTCAGAGTTTCTATTTCACTTTTAATGTAATCCTGTAAAGTTTCATGCGCTTTAAAATGCCTGGAAGTTATGTTAACTTTAATCATACTTATAATGGATTAGATTATTAATAAATAGGGTTGATTATGTTGCGAATATGGGAAAGAATATATTTAATTTCAACTGTAAATTTATGTTTATTAATTATTTCTTAATATCAGATAATCAAATCTTAATTTTAGAGGAATGGAATGATAACTCCTTATTATTTATGTTTACTTCATACACAATACACAATACTCAATTCTTATACATCTGTCTCGAGCTCGGCACCCACCATTCATTCAGTAAAGGGGAATCAGGATAAGCATACCATCTGGCATTATTGTATCTGTCGCTGTACAAATATCTCACCGGTTCGCTCCACAGGAAAGTAACAGGCTGATCATCATAAACCAGTCTCTGCCATTTATCCAGTATCTCTTTCCTTTTTTCGTCATCAAAAGTAACTCTGTTCTCTTCGAGTAATTTATCGCTTTCGGGGTTAGTATAACTGAAATAATTGCTTCCTTCGCCTACAGACTGAGATGAATGGAATATCTGAAACGGATCATCCGGAGTTACTGAAAGCTGCCATCCGGCAAAGCAGGCATCATAATCATGCTTTTTTATTTTATCGAGAAATACAGACCACTCATATTCCTGAATGGAAGCTTCAATACCTATCTGTCTGAGCTGCTCTATTAATATAAGAATTACTTTTTTTCTTTTCGGATTCGTGTTGTTGGTAAAAGTAAATTTAAAATCAACTTTCCTACCGTCAAACTCTTTGTCAATTATTCCGTCTCCGTCAGTATCTTTCCAGCCTGCTTCGGCAAGAAGCTGTTTTGCTTTGTTGATATCATAAGGAATAGCCGGAAGATCGGAATTCAGAAATTTGCTTTTTAGAAAAACATGAGACTGAATAGGCGAACCCATACCATAAACGATCTTATCTATTATATCTTCCCTGTTTATTGCATAGCTCATTGCCCATCTCACTCTTTTATCAGAAAATAACTGACTGGAATTATTCCATGCTATATAATTATAAGACGGCTCTATTACCAGAGCTTTTTTTAACTTAAACTCTTCGGGATTCTTTACATTCTCTACAAAATCAACAGGCTGATAGACCTGCATCTGATCAACTTCCTTATTCTTTGCTGCCACGACCGCTGCATTCTGATCTTTGATTGTTTTAAAAAGTATCTTATCAGGATAGTTTGGAAGTTCAGCCTTATTCCAGTAGTTTTCATTTCTTTTTAATGTAACCGACTGACCTGTTATCCATTTATCAAGTACATAAGGTCCACTGCCTACTACATACTTTGGATCTCTTGCCACTTCCTGTGAATTAATAAACTCCGCAAATCTCGACATCTCCGGGTATTTCTTTGCATCAAAAGTCTTCTGAGCAGCTTCAAGATTTTCCCATGTGAATTTTTTATTCATTCCGTCCAGATCAAGTAAATGACTTGGGATAATTTCAAGATCGCCCAGCGAATAAATTGCGCGGAAGTAAGGCTTGGACATTGTAAATTTCACTTTGTATTTATTTCCGTCCACCAGTTCAACACTTTTTACATCGTTAAAATAATTCCTTAATGACTGCGCATCAGTAAACGGATTCTTAATCACTTTTACCGTAAAGATAATATCCTCTCCGGTCAGCGGCGCTCCGTCTGAGAAAGTAATATTCTCTTTCAGATCAAATGTATATGTCAGATGATCTTCGCTGATCTCGGGTAGTGATTTTGCTATTAGGGGTTTAAGTTCGTATGTAACCCTGTCAATTTCAAGGAGATTCTCAAATATATATGTTATTATACTCGAAGCTGTAGCGTCATTTGTCACAGTAGGATTGATCTTTTCCGGATCCGACATTATTTGTTTTATTATCCAGTCGCCATTTTCCACATTGGCTATATCCTGGGGAGCTAAATCTGTTATTGGGAAAGAAGTGTTAGTTGATTCCTGAACTGTTTCCTTCTGCCTTCCGCAGGATATTATCATTACCGGGAGAAGCAGAACTGTTATCAGTATTCTTAATTTTATCATATTCTAATTAAATGTTTTAAAATAGTAAATATTCTAATTGATTTATTCAAGTTATTGTAATATTTTGAACGATGAACAATAGTAGTAAGATTTTTTCAGAAAATGAATACATAGATTCGGTATTTTCAAAAAAAATTTATCTGATTGTTTTAATTCTATCGGCTGCATGGATGATTCTCATTTTCCTTGCTCCATACTTTAGTACAACGGGTGAAACGGGCGAAAAAATTTCTTCTTTCATTTATTTGTTTTTTTCAAAAGTATGTCATCAAAATGACGATAGATCTTTTCATGCATTCGGTCATAATCTTGGCGTTTGCTCAAGATGCGTCTGGATCTACTCAGGATTTTTTGCAGGAATATTGATTTACCCATTAATTAAAAAGATAAGTAATGTTAAAATACCTTCTTTATGGTATCTGATAATTCCGGTGGCTATTCTCGGAGCTGATGTCCTTTCTGATAATCTTGGGATTATTTCAAATACATTTATTTCCAGGTCTGTGACGGGTTTTTTAATTGGCTTTGTCCTGGTATTTTTTCTGTTACCCGGATTCCTGAAATTTTTCTACGAAGTTAATCTGTTTTTAAAAAATAAACTAAGCGCATAATCAAAAATGAATTTACCTAACAGATTTACTCCTGTCTTGTATGGAACGATTGTAATGACCTTAATTTCAGTTTTTCCTTTATTGAATCTGATAAATCTGATTTGCTGCGCGGGAGTAATTGCCGGAGGTTTTGCCGGTGTTTACTCTTACAGAAAGCAGCTTTTGAATACAAACATCCCTCTGACTCATAAAGACGGCGGAATGATAGGTATCCTGAGCGGAATACTGGCGGCAGTTTTAGTCAGTGGTTTCGGATTAATAATAAGTCTTTTTTCTGAAGCTAATCCTTTACTGGAAGTAATGAAAGCGTTTGATGATCTGAGCATTCAGACGCCGCCGGAAATGGCTTATTATATAGAGAAATTTTCAAAGGAATATAATGAATTCGGATTTTCACCTTCGATCACTTTGATTTCATTTGTCAGTAATATTATTTTGTATCCTTTATTTGGTGCAATTGGAGCTTTACTTGCTGTTTCAGTCTTTAATAAAAAAAATGCTCCTCAGGTTTGAAATTTCTGACAATAAAAAAAATCTGTTCTGGAGAATCCCGGAAGATCCGATTGTTACTCGCGGCGTTTTTGCTCTTTACCGTCCTGACAGTTAAATTCTATCCTTATGATATTTTGATGAAATTCTTTCCTGATTATTTCAGGAATGAAAGCACATGCATCACGCTGAATATTTTCGGGATTCCCTGCCCGTTCTGCGGAATGTCTCATGCTTTTTATGAGTTCATCAATTTTAATTTCATGAAAAGTATTTATTACAATCCCTCTTCGGTAATATTCTTTTCATTTTCTGCAATTGTTTGTTTGAGTATTTTTGTATTAAGTTTATTTAATTACAAAATATCCTTATCATTTGACAGAAGAGCATTATTAATATCCGGAATTATTCTGATCGTTTTCTGGGTTTTAAACATTCTTTTTGGTCATCTTTCATGACAGATCTTTTAACAAGTAATCTTTGAATATCTTTCTTAAAGTTATTCTGAAATATTTTTTATATAACATCAGTTGAATTAAAATAAAATATGTTCGAATACACAGGCTCAATACACATGCACTCAAGGTTTTCAGACGGATCCGGCACAGCCGGTGAAATAGGTGAATACGCCCGCGAATCTGAACTCGATTTTGCCATACTCACAGATCACAATACTTTAAAAGCCAAAGAAAAGGGCTTTGAAAAATGGTTCGGCAATACCATGTTCATAGTCGGATATGAAGTAAATGACAACAAAAACCAAAATCATTATCTCGTATTTGACCTCGATGAAGTAGTTGGTAAATTTGACAAACTCCCTGACGGTGATCTCGGCAACAGGCTTTCGGCGAAAGAATATGTGAAAGCCATAAATGAAAAAGGAGGGTTTGGTTTCCTCGCGCATCCTGATGAAAAAAGAAATCATCTTCCCGAGCATCCGCCGTATCCCTGGACTGCATGGGACTGCAAAGACTTCACGGGAATAGAGATATGGAATCATATGAGCGAATGGGCTGAAGGTCTTAATGATTCCAATAAACTTCAGAGATTCATTCATCCTTTAAAATCAATTATCGCTCCTCCTGCAGAGACATTAAAAAAATGGGATGAACTCAATCTTAAAAGAAAAGTCGTGGCTATAGGCGGAGTTGATGCGCATGCTCATAAACATTCGATTATGGGATTTGATTTTGAGATATTTGCTTACAAGATCTTGTTTAAATCAATAAGAACTCATGTGCTTTTGCAAAAAGAAATACTGAAAGGAGATAAGAATAACTTTGAAACTGATAAGAAACAGATACTTAATGCTCTCAGGAATGGCAACAGTTTTATCGTAAATAATTATCACGGATCAGGAACAGGCTTTCGCTTTGTTGCTGAATACAACGGTATTAATTATTCCCTTGGTGATGAAATCAAATTTGATCCGGAAAAGAAAAAAAAGATTATACTGAGAACTTTCGTCCCGGAAAATGGAAAGATCCGGCTTATTCATAACGGAAAAACAGTTGATGAACTCGAAGGTCTCGAAGGTATCTGGGATTCAGATGAAACCGGAGCATACAGAATAGAAGTCTGGAAAGGCGAAAAGGGCTGGATCTTTTCAAATCATATCCGGGTGATTTAACCTCAAAGTACTTAATCCAATAATATCAAAGTTCAAACCATTCCTGTTTGTCTTAACCACATAGGAGCATAGAGAACATAGGGCTTAATATTTTTTTAATCCTTGGTTCTTTTTTTACTTTAGTGTTTTGTTCTTCGCTCTTTGCTTTTTGCTTTTTGCTTTTGCTTTTGCTTTTTGCTCTTTGCTTTTACTTTTTACTTTTGCTTTTTGCTTTTTCTCTTTGTTTTTGCTCTTTGCTCTAAATGTATTTATTTCTCAAAAATAATCTGGGCATAAAAGAAAAGATAAATTGGTTTTTAATGTTTTTACTATGTGTCCTATGTTCCTATGTGGTTAAATAGTGAGTGAAAACCCTTTCATTTTTCAGTAATAATCGAATTACAATTAAAATTTAATACTTTTATATTCACGGATTAAATTTCACACTATCTAAAATCAAAACATTTAATGAAGTACGATCCAATCAAGAAAGTCTTCGGAAATGCGGTTGAGAACAGCCCGTTTCTTAGGAAGATATTTTATGCGCTGCTTGACCTTATGTTTCTCCGTTCATGGCACGTCAGAAAAAAAGTCAGAGAACTTTATCCGGCTAATACTAAAATGGATATTTTTGATGCCGGTATGGGATTCGGTCAATACACTTATTTTATGGCTAAGAGATTTCCGGATTCAAAAATATTAGCAGTTGATGTTAAAGATGAGCAGGTCAGGGACTGTAAAAACTTCTTTTCAAAATGCGGTTATAAAAATGTGAAGTTTGAAATTGCCGATCTGATAACGATTGATTATAATGAAAAATTTGATTTTATACTGAGCGTCGATGTGATGGAGCATATATTCGAAGATGAAGTGGTATTCAAAAACTTCTACAATGCTCTGAGAAAAGGCGGGAAGCTTTTAGTTAATACTCCCTCTGATCTCGGCGGAAGTGATGCGCACGAAGATGACGATGAAAGTTTTATTGAAGAGCATGCAAGAGTAGGATATTCAAAAAAAGATATTACCGATAAACTTAAACGGGCAGGATTCGAGATCGAAAGTTTTGATTATTCATATGGAAAATACGGAACGATCTCCTGGAGATTCGGAATTAAATATCCAATCCTTATCGCAGGAGCTTCAAAATTTTTCATTTTGCTGCTTCCGGTCTATTATTTGTTTACTCTTTGGTTTGTACTTATACTGATGTGGCTGGATGTTCACACTGATAATAAAGAAGGCACAGGAGTCCTCGTTGTAGCTCAGAAAAAATAACAGTTATGTACACTCCCAAACATTTCAGAATGGATGATGAGAATGAGATCTGTGATTTCATAAGACAAAACAGTTTTGCTATCCTCATTTCTTGGAATGAACACAAATTAAATGCTACTCACATTCCGCTTTTACTTGATCTCAAAGAAGGTGAAAAAGGTGTCTTGTACGGTCATGTGGCAAAGGCAAACTATCAGATGAGTAATATTTCAAAAGATGTACTTGCAATATTTCCCGGCGCTCATAAATATATTTCACCTCAATGGTATGAATCAGATCAGACTGTCCCTACATGGAGCTATCTTGCAGTTCACGTTTATGGAGTTATCCATATACTTGAAGACAGAGACAGCAAAGTAAATATATTAAAAGAAACAGTAAATTATTTCGAAGGTAAAGACAGTTCTTACAAAATGGAGAAACTTAAAGAAAACTATTTTGAAGGTCTGCTGAAAGGAATAACTGCCTTTAAAATCGAGATCACCGGTATTGAAGGTAAAAAGAAGATCTCACAGAACCATCCTGAAGATAGACA
>JAGPCH010000413.1 GCA_018058125.1 Ignavibacteria bacterium
ACCTGATACTGCGACTGATGGAGAAACTGAATTGGAGCTGTTATTTGTCTGCCGTATTTCGGGTCCCCAGCTTTGACCCCAATCTGATGAACACTTGTAATAGATCTCGTTATTTCCATCACGATCGTCAACCCAGACAACATGTATCACATTTCCATTTACTGCAATTGTCTTTGCATTACCTAAAGAAGAATAAGTACTGGAACCGGCAGTGTCATTTGTAAGCCGGAAATCCGGTTCCCATTGAGCAAATAAGTTTAGGCAGCCCGATGTCAATAAAATTATTGTAATTGATATTGCTTTCATATTGATTGCATTTTTCCTGATTCTTTTGCTCTGCTTTCCAGAGCATTATTAACTTTACTAAATTAGCGAAATTTTATTTATTAAACTCGGATAAATTTTCCGTTAAACTACACCCAGCATATTATTAACACTCCGGGCTTACGAATGATATTGTAATTCAAAGATGTCCGGTCACTGTTGCGACTAATAGAGAATGATCATAGAAAACTTTGCTCTAATGTGAGGTATGGTTGGAAAGTTTGAGACCTTTTACCACCCTTTAAACATATCTCCCCGACAGAAGCATTCAGAAATGACAGGTCTTTTGAAACAGAGTGTTTATAGCAAGTGCGTTCCCAAGCTTGGCCGCTGAAGAGTAATAGTTTGGGAAAGCGTCGCTAAATCATTATGATCATTAAACTCATTCCAATTTACAGTTAAAATATTATAACTTGATTTAAAAAATATCAGAAGTTAGTTTTTTGAAATTAAAATTCTATGAATACAAAAATACTAAAACCTGTAATACTTATTTTATTTTCATCATTGTTAATCTTTTCCATCTACAGCTGCAGTGAAGATTCCAGTAATATTATAAACACTAATAATCCGCCACCGGAATTAGGAGGTTATGAAACAGGTGAAGCCGGCGTCATTATGACACTTGCCTCTCTAAGCTATACTGCTGAGAATAATCCTAATCATTCTCAGATAAAAGATTCACTGATACTTCAACTGGCAGATACTAATTATTCTACAAAGGGTAACTGGAAACTCGCATGGGGACCGGGGATCAGTCAGAGTGGCGGAAATATGATGTATGTCGCTGTAGATTCAACATCTGATACTGTTAATTATGCAATTGCAATCAGGGGTACTGACTGGTTATTTCCTTCAAACATTCAGGAAGACATGGAAGTCTGGAAACTTGATAAATATCCATACGGAGGCGGAGCTAATGATTCAGTTGCCGCAGGTTCACTCTACGGTCTTGATACTTTGCTTTCGACAACGGACAATGGCAAGACACTGGCAATGTTTCTGAATGAGATCACTGGCAGTAAACTGAAAATGTATGTAACAGGTCACAGTCTAGGCGGCGCGATGGCAACTATGGTGTCAGCATGGTTTGTTGATAACGGATATACAAGCAAGTTTGCACTTGAGACATATACTTTTGCAGCACCTACAGTCGGCAATCAGTCATTTGTCGATCACTACAACAGCATTATGCTTGCATCAAATGCACCATCACACAGAGTATATAATTCAAAAGACTTTGTACCTTTTGGTTGGGCAGGACTTGACCAGATCATCCCTGAGGAGATCCCGACCTTTGTTCCGCCTAAGCTGGGTTTTGTGATTATAGCAGTAGATCTTTATCTCGATTCACTCGGAATAAAATACGAGCATGTAAGCAATGCTGTAGATATAGGAACAATGACTCCGACTGACTGTTCGGGTGGAAGTGAAATTGATAATTATTTCTGCTGGATCGGATTTGAACATGATCACAACAATTATTTAAGACTTTTAAATGCTGATACTGTGAAGGTAAGTATCGGGAAATAAAATTATAGACAATTTCGGATTTTTGAAATCCCCCTCTGCCCAGGCGGACGGGGATTTTGTTTTTTCATAAATTATTTTTTTCTCTTCTCTCCACTGAAGAGGAGTCGGGGTGAAGTTGTGAATGGACAGAGTCACGTCAGACATCAACCTCCCCCAGCCCCATCCTTTCCAAGGAGGGGGCTTTAAATATTGAAGAGTGATATAGCCCTCCCCTTTTTTTTATAAAGGGGAGAGTTGGGATGGGTTGCTGAAGATGTGTCAAATGTGGAATAGCAAAAAATACTATTCATTCACTTTCACAAATCGCAAAATAAAATCTTGTTTTGATAATTTCTGAAGACTAATTTTATAACTGTTGATATAAAACATTTATAAATTAATTTTTTTAAAATTAAAAAAAGGACGCTATGAACCCGCAAAAGAAATTACCCGTTCTCAAACCTGAGGAAAATTTAAAATTTGAAAATGATATTTTAAAAGCCAAACTCACCGCTGAGTTTGGTATGAAGGAAAGTGATTCATCCAGGCTAGATGCTGAAATGGAGAATCAATGGCTGAATTATATTTATGATTTTGAAAATACCTGTAAGAATGCCGGTCGAATAACCATCTATGAGTTTATTGGCAAACCGGAATTCAGATCTTTGGGAAATGAAAAATTATCAGTGAGTGAAACCGAAGCCGAACTTGACAGGATTCTAGATGTAATGGCAGAGAACGGAATCATGCTTGATGTACTGTGTGATTATGAAAACGAAGAGGAGCTCATTTATAAATTCATAACCGAAGAATTTTTTCCGTATGAAATTGATAACATCAGAATTGAAGGCATGAATCATTGTTTTACCTATGAAGAGTTTCACACAAACCATAAATATGATCTGACAAATGATTCGGAATTTTTACTTGATAATATTTTCGGTAAGGAATGGTATGTTCAATTTAGTGCGGCCTGTTTAGCTTGTGATATTGAAT
>JAGPCH010000414.1 GCA_018058125.1 Ignavibacteria bacterium
GAATCACATCTGCTACCGTATTCATATTCAATCCTCCATAATAAATATAGGCTCTGCCCGTAAAAGAATTATATCCGTATGCTCCGATGATCACATCGTCATATCCGTCGCCATTAACATCTCCGGCACTGCTTACAGAATATCCGAAATTTGAACCGGCAGCAAGCCCGTTAAAAATTTTTCTCTGCAATGCGTCTCCTTCAGGATCTTCCGGAATCTGGCCCGGCAACCTGCTGTTCTCGCTGTTCGAAATTCTGTTTCCGTTTTCATCGCGTAGATCATTCAGCCACTCTTGTGTTACTCCTTTTAGAAGTGAATCGGAGTTTGAGTCAGCACGTAGATTGTTTGGAGATTGCTGAATCTGTTGAGCGTTAACATCTGATTCAGATCTTTGCCAGTTTGCTTGTGATGCGGATGAGATGAAGAGTACGCAAATAATAAGCGTAAGAAAGTAACTTGTGCAGTGAAAAGTTTTCATGTTTGAATTGACAGTTTAGTTTTGAAAGATCGATTCTTAGGAGCAATAAGAAATTAAAAATTAGGAATTTACAATTGCGAGCATGGTTGAATGATATTAAGAAAATTTTACTCCTCATTAGAAAGTTGTTTTTACTTACTTGCCTTGAAGAATTATTTCTCTCATACAGATCACTTCAGTCTTGCTTGGATCACGGTAGATTTCCATCATGCATTTAACCGATCTGGTGGATCTTCCATCGTTTGATTTGTAATAGACATTGTATGCTCCCTTTTCCATTTCACCGTCTGCGAGTTCTGTCAGGTCAGAGTCCATGACTCTGATGGTCACATAGCAATCTTCCGCCAAAGTGAATTGCACAAGCTGTATATTTTCACCGCTGACAGTAACTGATTGGAGCTTATAACCTTGATTTGCATTTCCCGGTGCGGAGGCCTGACAAAGTACTCCGGCATTGACCTTCAATTGAAGCAGTATGATTATCAAAACGGCGGCTAATATGATTCTTTTCATTTTGTTTTCCTTTATGTTTTTGTTTTGGGGTAGTGAACAAATACTAACCCCGCATACCGGTGATGCGATTAAGTGAAAGTGTTCGCGTACAAATTCACGGGTTAATATCTATTCTAAAGAACTGGTACAAAACTAACTCAACTCGTTCACGTGCACAAAGAAACTTTTTTGCGAGTTTCACGGCTACGTTATTACTTTTTTGAATAAAAAGTCCTATTTTGAGCCGCAATCGAAATATTACTGAAAAGTCTTTCTTAGATGTCTCACTATTTGGCCTGCATTTCAGAAACGATTTCTGGTTACCGATACCCAAAAAGCAAGTCCCGAAACATTAAATAAATATGCTCAAGAGCTCACTACTCGAGATACTCCGCACATTTTCAAAACAGGAATTGATAAAGTTTGAAGACTTTGTCAGGTCGCCGTACTTTAACAAGAAAGAGAATGTTCTGAAGTTATTACTTGAAATAAGGAAATACACGCCGGAGTTTAGCAGTGAGAATCTGGAAAAGGAGAAAGTATGGAAAGTATTATTTCCGGGTAAAGAGTATAACTACGGGATTATGAAGAATCTCATTCATGATCTCGGCAAGCTCTGCGAATCATTTCTCTGTGAGGAAGTATATAAAGATAACGAAATGCAGCATAGTCTAGATTTCCTTACATCTGTCTTTTCCAGAAATATAGAAAGCATCTTCATTAACAAGATTGAAAGTACGGAGAGGTCCTTCCGGAAAAATTTTGAAACGAACAAATATGTTTATGCACACGAGTTTTACAAACAGTTTGGAAATATCTTAGAATTAAAAAGTAATTTTTTTCATGTCAATACACCGCAGAATAAAAAGCAGAATGAACTGAAGAATGTTTCCGAATTTCTCATTTATGGTTTCCTGCTGAACTGCTTCAGAGTCTTTCACAAACTCATGGTTCATAATCTCGACTTAAATCTTTCCCCTGACAGCAACATCATGTTCAGACTTTTAAAAGAAATGGATGATAATTCAATATTAAAAGATATAATTGATTATTCTGAAAACAGCTCCACTAAAGATCATAAAATTTTAAAAGCCAATTATTTAATGTACAAAGCGTTAACTGCAAACCTGAGCGCTGATGCTTACAATGAATTCAAAAACTTTCTTTTCGAAAACAATTCGTGTTATTCGAAGGATGAGATAAAGGCTTTGCATGTTGGTTTGCTGTCAAGCCTGACAAATCTTAAAACTACGACTGATAAATTCTACCATGAATATTTCAGCATAATACAAATGGGATTCCAAAGTAAGGTCATGCTGAACAACGACGGCTCGATCACTTATCAGAGCTTCTTTTCAATTGTCAATGTATCGCTCGGGGCCGGCGAGATCAAATTTGTTGAGGAGTTTATAAACAATTATAAAAACAAGCTGCCGCTTAACTTAAGAGAATCAATGTATAATTATTCGATGGCTCAGCTGAATTTTGCCAAAAAGAATTTTGATAAGGCTCTTGAATTCCTTTCATTGATCAAAGATGAACCCGGATTTCTGAAATTTTCCATAAAGAATATTCAAATGAGCATCTATTACGAACTTGATGACAGAGTCGCCTTTGATTATTCATTTGACTCATTCAAACATTTTATAAAAAAGAATAAACTGACGAATGAATCACGAGTTCTGACGCTCACTCAATACTGCAATTATATCAAAACTCTTTTTAAGCTAAGAGAAAAACCAGATCGCTTTGAGTTGACAAATTTAAAAAGGGAAATCACAGAAAAAAAAGTAATAAACAAAAAGTGGATTCTGGAAAAAGTAGAAGAGATTGAAAAAGTAAAATTAAAATAGTTGATAGT
>JAGPCH010000415.1 GCA_018058125.1 Ignavibacteria bacterium
GAGTCAGGATCAGGATCCTCTTTTTTATGATCACTGTCTTCCGTATTACTTTTATTATTATTCATTATTCTTAATTTGTTTTATAAGAATTTCCAGGTAATTGATTTAACTAAAAATTCATTTCAATTCCATAAATTATAAAGTAAAATCAAATTCAATAATATTATCTATAACTCAACCTGTGTACCGACTTCAAAAACCCTGTTAGGCGGAATATTAAAGAATTCTGTTGCTCTTTGTGAATTACTTGACATAAGAATAAACAACTTATCTTTTAGTTTAGCCAATCCGCTGTTTCTTCTGGGAATCAAGGTTTCCCTTCCGAGAAAGAAAGTAGTCTTTTCCATTTTGATTTTGATTCCTTTGCTTTCAAGTATTTCAATAATTTGCTGAATATTTGTCACATCCATATATCCGTAATTTGCTACAACTTTAAAAAATCCTTCCGTTGGTTCTTCAAATTCTATCCTGTTCTCGATCTTAATATGAGGTACTTTATGAAATTTGATAGTAAGTATCACAATCTGCTTATGCAAAAGTCTGTTATGTTTGATATTCAATATTAAAGGAGGTGGAGTTCCATTGGCATTACTTGACATATACACTGCCGTACCCGGTATAGCTATCATTCTGATACTCATAATTTCAGTAATAAAATTTTGCAGGGATAATGTCTGTTGTCTGATCTTTTCAAGAAGATTCTTTCTTCCGTTATTCCAGGTTGTCATCATTACATATACAATTATCCCCATTGCAAGCGGTACCCATCCGCCCTGAAAAAGTTTAAGCAGATTTGCTCCCCAGAATGCCATGGAAATTATAAGGAAAAAAATTGTTAATCCGGCTGATAATGCTATACTCCAGTTCCATAACTTTCTCATTGCATCATAAATTAACAGTGTTGTTATAACCATTGTTGTAGTCACAGCTACTCCGTAAGCTGCCGCGAGATTGGTAGAAGATTTGAAACTTAATACTAAGGCTATAGTTGCAAAACACATTATCCAGTTGAGCTGCGGAATATATATCTGCCCTCTTTCATGCTCCGAAGTATGAAGAATTCTCATACGTGGTAAAAATCCAAGCTGAAGCGCCTGGAATGTCAGAGAAAATGATCCCGAAATTACTGCCTGCGATGCAATTACAGTTGCCGTCGTTGCTAATATTACCATCGGATACAATGCCCACTCAGGCGCAAGAAAATAAAAAGGATTTTTTACTGCTGAGTGATCTCTTATTATTAATGCTCCCTGCCCGAAATAATTCAATAACAAACTCGGAAGTACTATTGTAAACCAGGCAATTTTTATTGGCTTGGGTCCGAAATGTCCCATATCTGCATACAGTGCCTCTCCTCCTGTCACTACAAGAAATACTGCGCTTAAAATTACAAACCCGTGAAATCCGTTTTCAATAAAAAATATATATCCGTAATAAGGATTCATGGATTTCAATACTTCGGGAGTTTCTATCACAGATATTATTCCAAGTATGGCTAAGACCGAAAACCACACAAACGTAATAGGTCCAAAGATCTTTCCGACACCTGCTGTACCTTTATACTGTACAGAAAAAAGAGTAAAAATAATTATTACAGTTAGCGGTATAATAAACGGTTCAAAAAAAGGTGTTGCAACTGTCAGACCTTCTACAGCACTTAGAACTGAAATTGCCGGAGTTATTATACCGTCTCCGTATAGCAGTGCTGCGCCGAACAGACCAACCGCCAGTATTATAGCATACCTTGTCCCCTTGGCATTTTCCGGACGTATCAATGCCATTAATGCCAATATTCCTCCTTCGCCGTCATTGTCAGCACGCATTACAATCAATATATATTTTACAGTAATTATCAGTATCAGTGACCAGAAGATCAGAGATAACACCCCGAGCACATTACTGTCAGTGACAGCTATTGCATAATGTCCGTGGAAACATTCTTTAAGAGCATACAACGGACTTGATCCGATATCACCATATACAATACCCAAAGCACTCATTGACAGCAAAAGAAGCCTTTTGCCGCTTAAAGGAGTTTTTCGTTGCGCTTCTTCAGCACGATCAGAAATATTTTTAGTTTTTAAGATCTCTGGGTTGGATGAATCTTCGGGTCTGTTTTTATCTTCTGGAGAAATATTATCCGGTATGCCTTCTTTATCCAATATGAATATTTAAGTTAATGAAATCACGGAATAATCATACAGAATTTATGTTTATTCCAAAATTTCAATCGATCAAAAATAATTCATTATATCTTAAATTACAATTTATATACAGTCCGTTAAACATTAAAGCTTTTGATTAAACCTCCGATCTTAATCTTAATTCAAAGAATATTTCAATGGATTAAATCATTAATTATTGTAATATTTATTTAAAAATATTTATTTCCTTTTAGCTCTATGATTGACTCAAGAAACATAAAAGTTATAACTTTGATATTGTTGATAATTACTTTTTTGTATTCCGGTTGTCAGGAACAGGCAGACACACCATCTCCGGGACAAATTGCAGATTATACTCAGATAGATTTTGACCCTGCATGGACTGTTTCAGGAAGTAAAATCGCTTACGCTCACTCCAATACAGATCATGAGTTAAGCGGAATTTATTCCGTAAACCCAGATGGAAACAATGTTACTCAGCTGATAAGCGGTATCGCAGTCAATCCAGACTGGTCGCCGGATGAAAGTCGTATTGTAGTTTCTCAATTTAATGATCTTTATATCTGCAGTTATGCCGGAGACAGTATAGTCAGATTAACATTCGGGAGTATCTCAAATGATCCGGAATGGAGCTACTCGGGAGATCTGATCG